>CAYUZC010000079.1:0-3078 GCA_964449525.1 uncultured Ruminiclostridium sp. | reverse complement strand
ATATATTCAAAACAATTTCTTAATTTGGAAAATGAAGGAGATATTATTTCAAAAAAATTTACCAATCGGGGAGTAGACTGCGACGACATCTATCAGGTAGCGTGTGTCGCGCTTATTAATGCTGTTGAAAGGTTCAATACATCAGAGGAAGTTAAGTTTGTCAGCTTTGCCACACCCACAATTATTGGTGAGATAAAGCGATACTTTAGAGATAAAGCATCTGTTATTCGCATTCCAAGGCGAATATATGAAGTCTATCAAAAGGTAAATCAGGCTAGGGAGTTTTTATTGCAACAGCATAAAAGAGCTCCTAAGGTGGATGAAATAGCCGAGTATCTTAATATGAAAGAAGAGACAATACTAGAAATTATAGAATCATGGAATGTTTATAATATTCAGTCCTTTGACCAGTCTGTATTCGATGAAGATAATCTTGAGCTTCACGAAACCGTTGGAGAAGAGGATGATACTTTTGAGAAGATAAACAATCGTGATTTTCTTGAAAAGGCTATGCACAATTTTGACGATACAGAAAAACAATTCATTAGACTTCGCTTCTTTGAGAATAAAACACAGAAAGAAATTGCTAATTATTTTCATGTTTCGCAGATGTACATCTCACGCTTAGAAAAAAAGACACTGGAAAAATTCAGAATGATTTTAAAGAAGTAAAACGGGGTATATATTCTATAGTTGATAAAACTATGCGGTATATATTCATATACGCATGCGCTTGTGGAGGTTACCAATGGTTATGCAGATGGATTATAGCCAGAGCACAAAAATCTATAGCGGTGATATTGCAACTGATGCACATAAAGTATGCAATGAGGTTAAAAATATTTTGGAGATGCTCCAGGTGAGATATTCGCTTGATGCAGAAGAATACTTTGATATAAAGGTTATTCTATGTGAATTAATGCAGAATTCTATAAAGCATGGGAATGCATGTGATGAAAGTAAAAAAATTAGAGTTGAAATTTGGTTTACGGAGGACAACAGGGTCCTTAGTATAATAGTAAAGGATCAGGGAATAGGTTTTAAGCCTAACAAAACAAAGCACCTTTCTTTAGACAGAGATCGGGGTTCTAATAATGTTGATATGGATGAAACTGGAAGAGGCTTGTTTATAGTACATGAATTATGTGATTGCATGGAGTTTAATTCCACCGGGAATGCAATTACTGTAATGAAAAAAATATAATAAACACTAAAAGTTATTACCCGGCATTGCCGGGTTTTGTTTTTTATTTGACTTGTATATTAAAGGTAAGGGAAAGACAAACTGTGTTATTGTTCAAGTACCCTGCCCTGTGGTATAATATATTTACTAGGTATATTCAAGCCTAAGCTTGCTTATACTGCTATCGAATAAGGAGTTGATTCGAAAAATGATGAAATGTTCAGTTTGTAAAGAAAACGTTGCGGTTGTATTTATTACCCGTGTTATAGATGGAAAAGCTGAGCCTATGGGTCTTTGTATGTCCTGTGCACAAAAAGAGGGTCTGGCGCCCTTGCAGCAAATGATTACACAATCAGGCATGACTCAGGATGATATTGAGAATTTGAATAACCAGATGGCTGATATCTTCGGAACGATGAATATGGATGATTTTATTCAAAATCTTCCGCAGGATAATGATGCACAAATACCTGCCGAAGATAATCCGGAAGGAAATGACGAGAATTCAATGCTTCGTTTTATGAATAGTGCTTTTTCCAAATTCGGCCCATCGGCAGAGGATGGAAAAGAGGGCACAGAGAAGCCTTCCCCAAAACAGACAAAGAGTTCTGATTCCAGACCACAAGCCAGGTCTCCGAGAAAAAATCTTAATGCATTTGGAACAAACCTTAATGAAAAAGGCATAGCGGGAGAGATTGACTGTGTTATAGGAAGAGAAAAAGAAATAGAACGGGTAGTTCAGATTCTTAATCGCAGAACAAAGAATAATCCGGTGCTCCTTGGAGAACCGGGCGTTGGTAAAACAGCTATAGCAGAGGGTTTAGCACTGCGTATAGTAGAGGGCAAGGTGCCGGCAAAGCTATTGGATAAGGAGATTTATCTTCTTGATCTTGCTGGTATTGTAGCTGGAACGCAGTTCAGGGGCCAGTTTGAGGCTAGAATGAAGGCTATAATTGAAGAAGCAAAGGCGCAAAAAAATGTAATTCTGGTAATTGACGAGGTTCATAATATTGTGGGTGCAGGTGAAGCCGAAGGCGGAGCAATGAATGCTGCGAATATCCTTAAACCCGCATTGGCTCGTGGAGATGTGCAGATTATCGGTGCGACCACACTTGAGGATTATCGGAAGCATATTGAAAAGGATTCGGCATTAGAAAGACGGTTTCAGCCAATAATAGTCAAAGAACCCACGGTGGCAGAGAGTATTGAAATACTTTTGGGGCTCAGACAATACTATGAAGATTTTCATCAGGTGCGTTATTCAGACGAGGTTATTGAAAATGCCGTAAAAATGTCATCGCGATATATTCACGACAGATTCCTTCCCGATAAAGCAATTGACGTCATTGATGAAGCGGGATCCAGAGTTAATTTGAAAAATCTCGGAACGGCTGAGCTGCAGAAGAGTAAGGATCAACTAAAGAAGGTTCAGGATCTTAAGGAAAAAGCAGCAATAATTGATGATTATCAGAAAGCTGCTGATTACAAAGTTGAGGAATGCAGGCTTCAAGAAATAATTATGGATCTTGAAAAAGAGCTTGGAACATTGGATGTTACCATAGATGATATTGCCTATGTTGTAGAAAATTGGACAGGTATACCTGTTCAGCGCATTTCTGAGACTGAGGCATCCAAGCTTCTTCAAATAGAAGAACGTCTTCATAAGAAATTGGTGGGTCAGGAGAAGGCCGTATCGTCTTTAGCCAGAGCCATAAGAAGGACTCGTTCTGATTTTAGCAAGAAGAAAAGGCCAGCCAGCTTTATATTTGTAGGTCCAACAGGAGTAGGTAAAACAGAGTTGGCTAAGGTCCTTGCCAGTGAGCTTTTCGGCAGTGAAGAGCATATGATAAGACTTGATATGTCAGAATACATGGAAAAGCATACTGTTTCAAAGT
>CAYUZC010000078.1:0-8782 GCA_964449525.1 uncultured Ruminiclostridium sp. | reverse complement strand
ACAATTACATGAACAAAAACAAGAAAAGAAAAAGCACCAGTTTTATGGTGCTAATATTTTAATAATTTTGGGACATTTTCAAAAATGGTTGACAGAATAATACTTATTTCATAAATAATACCACTTCTACACATTAGCTCTTTTATGGTAAAGATGCGAACTTTATGCCACATTATAAAAACTATTTCTTTTTTACTCGCTATGAATGGTATAATTGCAGTAGATATTAATCCTCTGGTAAATACATTATTATATAATTTCATTTCTCCATGAAGATATCTGATATTTATGATTACTGCCATGTTAAGAATACCTGTAATAATACATAATGTTTTATTCGTGGCAATAAGTACTAATACTTCTTTCTTCGAATAGCACCTCTTTGTTTTTTCCCCCTATGCTTAGAGGTAAAAATATTAAGAAGCCTCTCATGTTCATCTATTAATCTTGAAATTCCTAAAACAAAAGATTGGATTTCCTTCTCTTTTGCAAGCAACCTAAAAGCTTTAACAACAGCATCAACAAAGTTATCATCCAAAGCATCCGATGTAAATTGTCTTGCCAAAGGACACATTGGAACAGCACGTGGATCAATTTTTATGCTCATAACTTTATGGGTCATGTATGGAGTCAAAGGGAAAATCCGGCATGCTAAAGGCCTTAGTTCACGTTGGCATTGATCTGTACAAATCGCAATTAATACCGGTTTATTATTGCCATAGGTAAAATCCGACAGTTCAATTTTTAACCACGGATGAGCCTCAGAAAACATTAATTCTTCACCGGGAAAAAGGTACATTCCTGCATCTTCATCAGGCGAATGACAACAAGCCCTGCCACATAGCTCTCCACAGTCTGATTGAAGAGGTGTGACTTTATCAAGAATATTATAGATTTTTTCATATAGTTCAATATTTATCATCAATTACTCTCTTATTAGTATTATTCAGGTTAGTGCAGTCTTAAATTCGGCTACGATAATAGCAATCATTTTACACTTTTTTAAGAAAATCAAGAATGGCAGGTGTTGTAGGAGGACATCCTCCTATTGTTTTGCACATTCCGGAAGTACATTTTCCTATACCAATCCCGCTACCCTCCTGAGCTTTGTATCCCTGCCCAATTAGAATGGGAGTGTTCTTAAATTGGTGTAATAAGCCTTCGTCATCAAGCCTTGCCAGAGCTTGTATTAAATTAGCATAACATGCCGAGCATGCGTCTTTTGCCGTTACATATTGTGAAAGTTTTTGGACTTTTCGTGAGGGCGATGGTTTTGCAATGCTTTCGTCCTTATCAAGTACAATAATCTCGGCATTTTCAATATCCGAGCTTCCAACCCCTATTTCTTCAGCTATTTTTATATAATTAACATCATACGGCTTATACCCCATGTTTGATGCAATATATGAATCCATCAATACAGGATCGGTGCCGCAAAAAATACGGTTCATTTGTATGGGATTTCCGCCTTCTTCAAAATCAAGATCACCGCATATGCCATCAACCAAAATGAAATCCTGCTTTATTATCTTATTTAGGTAAGCAATAGGCTTGTGAAGGCCCATGGTATGAAAGTTACGCTTTTCTCTGTCGGAAATGCATCCTTTCATATTCTTAAGAGCTCCTGTCACTAATGTCTGACAGTGACCTTTTAATACCGGTACATTAATAAGAAAATCCAGCGAAAGCGCCTTGTCACTTACTTCCATATTCATCCCATTAAAAGTTTTCATTGTATATGTATCCTGCTTAACATCAGAAAGCGGTACATTATATTTTTTAGATATGTCATCGTACCCACAAATTTTAAACGCCCTTTTTGTGCTCTCTCCCACCCATGAGCTCTCTAAAATAACGAGGTTATCATATTTGTGCTCTTTTAGATATTCGATTAGCGCTGAGACAATAACCGGAGATGTTGTTGCTCCCGAAGATGAAGATTTAGCCACCACCAAATTGGGCTTTATACCTATAAGGGCGCCTTTCGGTATCATTTTCTCCAATTCTGCCTTTTTGAGGACATCCTTAGTCATTTTCCATAAGTCTTGGCCGTATGTTGTAATAATTCTGTTATTCACTGTTTTCTCCCTACATTTTTAATTCACTTATGTTGATTATATCAAAGTCTTCGGGTCTTTTACCAGTCTGAAGGCAATGTAATACAGCAAAAGCCGTATCAATGCTTGTGAGACATGGAATAGAACGTTCAACGGATTTCCTCCTGATCCTGAATCCATCCCTTTCAGCATTTCGTCCCTTCGTAGGAGTATTAACTATCATTTTTATTTTACCTTGCTCCATTAACTCAATAATATTTGGAGAACCCTCATTAAGCTTTTTGACACTATTAGTTGCAATAGCGTGTTTATTTAAATACAGAGCGGTTTTTCCGGTAGCGTACAATGTGTAACCCAGCCTTTCAAAACCATCTGCCAAATCTATTAATTCAGGTTTATCAGTATCTCTCACTGTAAAGAGAATTCCGCTCCCCGGCTCCGGGAATTCAAAGCCCGATGCCACAAGCCCCTTTAAAGTTGCTTCATGCAAGTTCTTAGCGATTCCCAGAACTTCGCCGGTTGACTTCATTTCAGGGCCTAAGCCCGTGTCAACGTCATGGAGCTTTTCAAAGGAAAATACCGGAACCTTAACTGCAACAAAATCTCTTTCTTTATACAAGCCGGTTCCATAAGGGAAATCCGACAGTTTTTTGCCCATCATAATACGAGTCGCCATTTTAATAAGCGGTATTCCCGTAACCTTACTGATATAAGGCACGGTACGACTTGACCTTGGGTTTACTTCAATTACATAGATTTCGTTATTATAAAGAACATATTGTATATTAACAATACCGATTACATTTAATGCCTTTGCCAGCTTTTCGGTAAAATCTACAATCTTGTCTTTAATACTAAATGAAAGGCTTTGAGGAGGATACATGGAAATACTGTCTCCCGAGTGGACACCGGCTCTTTCGATATGCTCCATGATTCCCGGAATCAGAATATTCTCTCCGTCACAAATAGCATCAACTTCAAGCTCTTTGCCCATCATATATTTATCAATGAGAATAGGGTGCTCCTGCTCTTCTCTGTTTATAATCTCCATGTATTCTTCGATATCTTTATCACTGTAAGCAATCTCCATACCTTTGCCCCCAAGAACGTAGGATGGGCGAACTAAAACCGGATAAGCCAAGCTGTTAGCAGCTGTAATTGCTTCATCCAGAGTCTTAATGGTTGTGCCTTTGGGTCTTGGTATGTTCAGTTCTTCCAATATGGCCTCAAACTTTTCTCTGTCCTCGGCCGCATCAACATCCTTTGCAGCAGTTCCGAATATTCTAACGCCCGCTTCCGCAAGAGGATTGGTAAGTTTTATTGCCGTCTGCCCACCAAACTGAGCAATGACTCCGTCAGGTTTTTCAAGCTCGATTATTTCCTCCACATCCTCAGGAGTTAACGGCTCGAAGTAAAGTCTGTCTGAGGTGTCAAAGTCGGTAGAAACAGTCTCCGGGTTGTTATTAATTATTATCGCTTCATACCCTTCCTCCTTCAACCCCCATACCGAGTGGACAGAGCAATAATCAAACTCAATACCTTGTCCTATACGAATAGGCCCCGAACCCAATACAATTACCTTCTTATTCTTGGTGGGCACTGATTCCGAGTATTCGTCATAGGTAGAGTAATAATAAGGAGTTTCTGCTTCAAACTCTGCCGCGCAGGTATCTACCATCTTGTAAGATGGCTTCATTTTCAATTTATTTCGCAGCTCTTTTATCTCTTTTTTTGTTGATTTAATATATTTTGCAATAACCTCATCTAAAAAGCCCATTTTTTTGGCTTTTAGAAGAGTTTCTTTATTAAGATCCGCAAGGGTAAGGGTTTTTAAATGCTCCTCCATCTCCACAATTTTTTTAAACTTATGGAGAAACCACATATCTATTTTTGTTATGCTGTTGATGTCCTCAAGAGTAACTCCCCGGCGTATAGCCTCAGCAATTACAAGTAATCTATTGTCATCAACTTTATATAGCCATTCTCTGAGGGTTTTATCATCCAGGTCCTTGCAAAGAGGTGTTTCCAAGGTTTTTATGCCCAATTCCAAAGATCGAAGGGCCTTCATTAAAGCACCTTCAAAGGAATTCCCTATAGCCATAACCTCTCCGGTAGCTTTCATTTGTGTTCCTAGGGTACGCTTCGCCTTAACGAATTTATCAAACGGCCATTTCGGAATTTTAACCACACAATAGTCTATCGCAGGCTCAAAGCAGGCATATGTTTTGCCTGTAACGGCATTTTTTATCTCGTCCAGACCATATCCTATCGCAACCTTAGTTGCTACTCTTGCTATGGGGTAGCCCGTTGCCTTTGATGCAAGAGCCGAAGAACGGCTTACCCGGGGATTAACCTCAATAACAGCGTATTCAAAGCTTTCAGGGTGAAGGGCAAATTGACAATTACATCCGCCCTCTATTTTCAACGCTGTTATGATATTCAAGGCAGCTGATCTTAACATTTGATATTCTTTATCTCCAAGAGTCAGAGTAGGCGCAACCACTATACTGTCACCAGTATGTACACCTACCGGGTCAATGTTTTCCATACTGCATATTGTAATTACATTGCCCTTTGAGTCACCCATAACCTCATACTCAATTTCTTTCCAGCCTGAAATGCACTTTTCGATGAGAACCTGATGAACCCTACTTAAGCGGAGACCATTTGAACCGATATCTTTAAGTTGCTCGTCGTCATATGCAATTCCACCGCCTGTTCCGCCTAGGGTATAGGCAGGTCTCACCACTACCGGATAATCGATTTCATGAGCAAAGACAAGAGCAGCTTCAAGGGTATTGACTACTTTACTTGGTATGCAGGGTTCGCCTATTGACTCCATGGTGTCTTTAAAAGCCTGACGATCCTCTGCCATACGAATGGCTTCCACCTTGGTTCCAAGAAGTCTGACCCCTACCTGTTCCAGAAAGCCTGATTCGGCTAACTCTGTAGCAAGATTCAAACCTGTCTGCCCTCCCAATGTAGGTAAGATACTGTCGGGTTTCTCTTTTAATATTATTTTCTTAATAGTATCCACATTAAGAGGTTCAATATATACCTTATCTGCAATTTCTGAATCCGTCATTATTGTAGCAGGATTGCTGTTAACCAATATGGATTCAATACCTTCCTCTTTCAATGCCTGACAGGCCTGAGTTCCCGCATAATCAAACTCAGCAGCCTGACCTATAATTATTGGACCTGATCCTATAACCAAAACTCGCTTTACATCATGTCTTTTTGGCATTCTTGTTTGACCTCCTAGCGTTATATGTCCATTTGTAAAATAAACTCATCAAATAAAGACTCCATTTCCTTAGGGCCCGGGGCAGCCTCAGGGTAAAATTGAACAGTGAATGTGGAAGTACTCGGATATCTTATCCCCTCAACTGTGCCATCATTTACATTTATATGACTTACAAGTGCTTTTTTAATATCCAGCTTATCTGCCATTACAACATATCCATGGTTTTGTGCTGTTATATAGGTCTTTCCATTGGCTAAGTCTTTGACCGGATGGTTACCATGGTGACCATACTTTAGCTTTTCTGTATTTCCACCACAGGCCAGAGCCACAAGCTGATGGCCCAGACAAATTCCGAACATAGGCTTTTTGCCTATTAATTCTTTTAGTACCTCAATTTGAAAAACACAATCCTTTGGATTTCCCGGGCCGTTGGAAAGTAGTATTCCCTCAGGCTCAACAGCCAAGATATCCTCGGCTTTTGATGTAGCAGGGAAAATATAAATCTCACAATTTCTATCTTTAAGGGCACGAATAATACCCGATTTTACACCATAATCTAACAGAGCTACTTTCTTTCCTGTTCCATCGATATGTTTAATCTCTTTTCTCGTAACCTGCTCAACAGGATTTATTATTCTATAATCACGCAATTTATCTGACCAATCCTCGAACCTGAACTCAGAATCAGTTGATATTACTCCGTTCATGGTGCCTTTATTTCTAAGTATTCTTGTTAATTCCCGAGTATCTATGCCTTGAATTCCAACAATACTATGTCTCTTAAGATAATTATCAAGGGATTCTTCGGACCTGAAATTACTGGGTTCATCGCAAAGCTCCCGGACAATAAATCCATTCACATGAGGCCTTGATGATTCCTCATCTTCTTTGTTTACACCGTAATTGCCAATCAATGGGTATGTCATGGCTACTAATTGACCTGAGTTAGCCGGGTCTGTTAATATTTCCAAATATCCGGTCATACCGGTATCAAATACTACCTCACCCATAAAATCACCCGAGGCACCTACTGATTCTCCAACAAATTGGGTTCCGTCTTCTAAAGCCAAAATAGCCTTCATCTTTTTTCCCTCTCCTTGTTTATCTCATCTCTCATGCGCTCCGCTTCGGCTCTGGTGGCTTCTGCAAAATCCTCATGGGTAAACTTGTTTTTCCAAGCATCCAGCTTATAGGCGCACATCAGACTTCTTGAAGCATTTATAACAGCACCCAGACCATTTTCATCAAAGGCTCCTGCCACATCAGCCGCAGTGCCTCCCTGTGCTCCATATCCCGGAACTAATATCCATGCCTTTGGCATACGCTTTCTCATTTTCTCAAGCTGTCTCGGGTATGTTGCTCCTACAACCGCTCCTATAGATGAATAACCACATTGCCCGGTTGTTGTATTCCCCCATTGATTAACCAAATCGGCCATAGCCTCATATATTGTACGCCCGTCATCCAGCTTCAAATCCTGTAGCTGGCCGGATGATGGATTGGAGGTTTTAACCAGAACAAATATGCCCTTGTCATTGCTTTCACATACCTCAATAAATGGTTTTATTCCGTCAATACCCAGATATGCGTTCACTGTAAGGGAATCTGCACCAAAAGCTTCTTCCTCTGTTCCGTTTATATCTGTTTTCCCCAGATAAGCGGTAGCATAAGCCTGAGCCGTTGTACCAATATCGTTTCGTTTACCGTCGGCAATTACCAGTAATCCCTTTCCCTTTGCATATCTGATTGTTTCATAAAAGGCTTTTATTCCCTCTGTACCGTACATTTCATAGTAGGCAAGCTGGGGTTTTACGGCTGGAATCACTTCATAGAGGGCATCTATAAGTCTTTTATTAAATTCAATAATACTGTCTGCCACTGCTTTCTGAGGGCTGACATTGCCATTAAAGTATTTCTCTTTTATTGACGCTGGTATATACTCCAGCTTTGGATCTAGCCCCAATACCGAAGGATTATTTTTCAATTTGATTTGTTGTGCAAGCTTATCAGAAAAATTCATATGGCCTCCTATATTAGTCTTCATACACAATTTTACCTCCAACCATTGTTGATATTACTCTGCCTTTAACCTTAAAGCCGTCAAAGGGTGAATTTTTGCTTTTAGACGCAAATTTTGATACATCTACCTTATATTCGTTATCAAAATCTACCAGTATTATATCAGCAGCTTTACCGCTTTCTATGGTTCCCTTATCTATTCTAAGCATTTTAGCCGGATTTACCGTGAGCTTTTCAAGCATTTGTTGCAGGCTTAGATGTCCTTTATCTACTAACTGTGTATAGCTCAATGCAAGTGCTGTCTCGAAACCCACTATTCCATTTGCAGCTTTCTCGAACTCAACATTCTTCTCGTCAAAATGGTGGGGCGCATGGTCTGTTGCTATAATATCTATGGTGCCATCCAGTAATCCTTCTATAACGCTCTCCAAATCCTCCTGACTTCTAAGTGGCGGATTCATTTTTGCGTTAGTGTTATAGTTTTGGCATGCGTTTTCTGTCAAAGTAATGTAGTGAGGACAGGTCTCTGCTGTTACTTTCACTCCACGTTTTTTGGCTTGTCGCACCAGATCAACAGATACCTTTGTAGATACATGGGCAATGTGTACCGGAACATTTGTGTATTCAGATAAAAGAATCTCTCGTGCCACCATCACATCCTCTGAGGAAGTGGGTATACCCCTTAACCCAAGCATAGTAGACGTAAAGCCCTCGTTCATACTTCCTCCGTCTGTAAGAGATAAATCCTCACAATGGGAAATAACAGGCAAATTAAACTGTCCGGCATAAATAAGGGCTTTCTTCATCACATCCCCGTTCATTACCGGCTTACCGTCATCCGATACAGCTACTATACCGGCTTCGCGCATAATTCCCATCTCAGAAATCTCTATTCCTTCTAATCCCTTGGTTATGGAGCCTATAGGATAAACATTCACACATCCCTCTTTTTGGGATTTCTCTATAATGTAGCGAACCACTGCTACATTATCAACCACCGGTTTTGTATTAGGCATACAGGCAATTGAGGTAAATCCTCCTTTTGCTGCACTTTTTGTACCCGATATAATATCTTCCTTATATTCAAATCCCGGGTCTCTAAGGTGGCAGTGAGCATCTACAAGGCCCGGAAGAACATAAAGGCCTTCTGCATCAATGATATGTTCGGCCTCAGCATCATTTGACGCTTGAGTTGAGACTACCATACCATCCTCTACAAAAATATTTATCTTTTTTGTTTCACCGTTTTGAATTACTGTACCGTTTTTAATTAAAGTGTTCATAGTTCTTCCCTCCCTGTAAGCAAATAGAGCAATGCCATTCTTACCGCAACACCGTTTGTAACCTGTTTATTAATAACCGAGTTATCTGCATCAATTATTGTTGAAGTCATCTCTACTCCCCTGTTTACAGGCCCGGGATGCATCCACACAGCATTGGGTTTAGCTCCTTTTATATT
>CAYUZC010000077.1:0-8859 GCA_964449525.1 uncultured Ruminiclostridium sp. | reverse complement strand
ATATCAAATGTATCTGCAACAACAAGCTTCTTTACATTTATTTTGTCAATAACAGTTTTTAAACCGCCAATATGGTCCATATGTCCGTGTGAGGCAATCATCAAGTCAATTTCCGTCATATTTAGATTGTATAGTAAAGGTACTACGATACACTCACCGGCATATGAGCCCTCTTCATCATTTATGCTCCCTCCTCCGTCCAGTATAATATTTTGGCCTGAGGGTGTTCTTATAATGGCACAGTCACCTTGTCCCACATCTGCAAAATGTATCTGAAGTGATTTGGACGGAATACTTATCAATAGAATAACCGCTCCGCACATAACGATTATTGATGCAAAAGCAGGCTTTGCCAATTCCTTTGCAAGTCTCGGATATCCATATATAAGAAAAAGCAGGATTAAATAATATAACAATACCAAAATTATACTGGGGGTAGCCAAATTAATCTCAGCCCATGGTATTGCTGCCATTGTCTCGGTGACATAAAGCATAACATCCACAACTAAGCTTAATAACACTCCAAGCAGCTTTCCAGCAGGGAAAAATAGATTCCCTACAATAACCAGAATAGCTCCGAGAACGGTGATTATTCCGGTCAAAGGCACTATCAACAGATTTGTAAATACTGAAATTAGAGAGAATGTGTTAAAGCAATATGCTATTATAGGAATTACCCCTAATTGAGCGGCTATAGTACCGGCTAACGTATCCCTTATTATTTTTGGTATTTTTACAGGTAACCTGCTAAAAATGGGCTTATACATTATAACAAGTGATAAAGTCGCCGAAAAAGATAAAATAAAGCCCAAGTCAAATAACATGTAGGTGTTACCTAATAAAACAATTATTGCCGATACTGCCAGGGAGCAGTATATATCGGCTTTGCGCCATAATAGCATCCCTGTCAGCGTAACTCCGGCCATAATAGCCGCCCTTATTACTGATGCTTCCATCCCCGTTGCAAAAACGTAGAATATCATACTGGGAAAGGCTAAAGCTGATGACCATCTGGGGTTAAAGCCCATTTTTTTTAACAGCCACAAAAGAGGCGCCAATAAGAATGCTATATTTGCTCCTGAAACTGCCATAACATGAGAAAGACCTGCTCTTCTGAAATTTTCCTCCATCTCTTCAGGCATATCGGAGGTATAGCCTATGAGCATCCCGGCTATAACTGAGGATTCTTTTGCAGGCATACATTTATTTAAAGTATCTATCATATTATGACGCAGCTTATATCCGGTATTCTTAAACCAAGAAACCTTATTACCCTCAAGAATAGTAAGCGCTTTTTCCGAAGTACCAATAGTTCCCGAAACTCCGCGTGAAGCTAGAAATTTCTTTGAGTTGAACCCTCCGAAATTTCGTCTGCCTAAAGGTATTCTAATCTCGCTAATTATATTTACGACAGACCCATACTTAAGCTCGTGAATCTGGCTATCACCATAAATACTGACTTGTATTCTGATTTTCTTATTTTTTGAAATCACCTGATTATCTATGGACTCGACATTCATAATGAAACGAGTTTTCCCATCCTTAAATTCCGGCTCATTGAATAATGCACCCTCCACAGATACTTTACTGCCTTCCCACTCTTTACAAGAACTCTCATAGTAGATTTTATTAATACTGTGTAATACATAACCGGAAATAAGCAGCGGAATGGCAATAAAAATAAACCCCGAAGATTTTTCTCGCAACGGTCGAGAGATGAGTATAAAAATAAATATACTTATCACGAGAGATATAATTCCCCATAAATGATAATTATTTACATCCGAAAGTATAATGCCCCATATGAGAGCTAAAGCCCATATCGCCAAAGGTCTTTTCATACAAACCTCATACTATTTTACTATTCTTTTCATAATTGCTACCTGAGATGTTCCGAATTGATGTAATGATTGCTCCAATTCCGGGTCATGTGAAAAACCTACTTTTTCCCAAAATGAAAGTCCCTGCCCGTTTTTGTACGAAACTGCGACAATACATGTAACAGCCCCATACTCTAATTGTATTAAGTTCAGCAGTTTATTTATTGCATTTGTTCCAAAGCCCCTGTTTTGAAAAGCCGGTTCAATTATTAGAATACTAATCCATAGCACTGCATTTTTGTCTATATCTTTTAAATATCCGTATACAAAACCTATAGGATCTTTATTATTTCTGTCATATATCATGAAGCTCAGTGTAGAAGATTCAACAGATATCTTCAATTTCTGAATAATATCGGAAAAGTTCTTGAAACCTGTGGCATATCCAAAGTAATCAGGCATTCCATACCATTTTTCTATTATTGCCATATCCTTTTCATCAGGTTCTCTAAAAACTATTCCAATACCTTCATTAATAATCATTATACCCTCTTTGTTCCAATTTTTCTATTTATAGTAATCGGAATTTTTATAATTTTCTTTAAGGGAAGGATTAATATAAATATTAAGGGGTCGGATGAACAAGATACCATTGCTGCCATCCATTATAAATATTTTTCCATACCGGGTTCCTTTCGCCTCTGATGTAATTGTGATAAATCACAGCTCCGAATTTTCTGTATAATGGAAAAATCACTTCATTTGCATGGCTTATATTAAGACTTTTTTTTGCAAATTGCACTGTTTCATTTTTATTAGAATAAAGTGGAATCCGGCAACCTAAAAGCATCATATCAAACTTACCGCTTTTAATCAGTTCTTTCTGCTTACCGACATCAGCGGTTTTCACGTCTACCCTTATCCCAATTCCGGTTAATGCATTGGCTATCCATTCACTTGTATAATCCCGGTCGGTATTTAGGCCGTTATATATAAGCGAAAGTTGTACAGGTGTCTTAATATTGTTTTTGTAGGAATAGAGATAGCCTTTATCATAATCATAGAAAAATCCTGAATCTATCAATGCATTAATAGTGGTATTCTGATTCACATTGCTTTCTGAATCGCTTTCTTCAAAGTCAATAGCAGATTCGCCCTTATTAATAGGATTCTGTCTTTCATAACGGCTTAAATATTCAATTATGGCCGTTCTGAAATTCTCCTGACTGATTGGAGAACCGGTTTCACCTTCGGGAGAAAGGACTAAAAGTTCAAGAATATTGCTGACATATTTATTGAAAAATATATCTGCCCTCTTGGAATAGCTCTCTAAATCTCCCTCTTCCAACCATGCAATATCAATTTGTTGTCTTTGAAAGGCCTGCATCATTTGGGATCTATCTGAATAAAGCTTAAAGGTTATTCCATCAAGCCATACAGGGTGTGAAAGCCCATCATCTGACTCTAAATACCACCAAGCATCGTTCCGTACAAGCGTTATTGATTCCTCGTTATAGGAATTATATTTAAACGGGCCGGTACCAATTAGTTGCATAGATTCCTTATGCCCCTCAATTGGCCATTCTTGGAATATATGCTTTGGTATTACAGGAAATGTGAGTTTTTCAGCAAACTCAGTATCTGCTTTATCCAGAATAAGCCTGAAGCTTCGTCTTGTTAATGGTGTTATGCTATATATATTGGATACATGGTTATAATATAAAGATTTTGTAGATGCTTTTTTAATAGTTTCCATGGAAAATGCTACATCATCAGAACTGAGGGCTTTACCATCATGAAATAGAATGTTGTCTCTTAGTATTACATCAAGGGCAAGCCCATCCTGACTAAAGCTGTAACTATCTACAAGGCTTGCCTTTGTAACTCCCTCTTCGTCTTCATAGAAAAGACTATCAAACACAAATGATGAAAGCTGTCTCACATAGGGGTCCTGTGTAGTCAAAGGATTAAGTGTTTTAGGACTAACCATAAAAAGATTAAGTATACCTCCCTGGGAAGGTCCTTCATCTTCATAAATAACTTTGACCGCTCCTTCATCAATCCCCGTAATTGGCTCCGGTTGGACTTTTGTGAGTTGCTGACCGCATCCGGCAATGAAAACTGTAAGCATTATAACAATTGTAAATAAACTATGTACTTTTCTCATTTTAACCTCTTATCATTAAAAAGGCTGCCCCGGTTCCTGTTTGATTTTGGCTGCCGCGATGAGAAAAGAAAACATCATTATTGCATTTCGTACAAACTCGACAGCCGAAAATTTTATCATCGGTTACACCTTGGTATATCAAATTTTTTATTATTATGCCCTCTAAATCTACAATCCATTTGTTTTTTCTTTGTGTAATATAATCACCGGCCCATGAATAAGCGCGAACAAAAGCATCAGCTACATCAATGTCAACCTCAAAACAGCATGTCTTAATATGTGGGCCAAATGCTACAAATATATTCTCCGGTGCACAGGCATAGGACTCTTTCATAACTCTTAAAACTTCTCCTCCGATATTAAGGAGTGTTCCTCTCCATCCCGAATGCGAAAGACCTATCACCTTTTTTACCGAATCATAAAAATAAACGGGCACACAATCTGCATAATAGGTTACGAGCATCAAATCGGTTTCCTGTGTCACCAGTCCATCAATTCCATTATAACTTCTATCACAGATAATTCCCATTCCCTTATGTTCTTTTTCCACTCTAAGAATCTTTTTATCATGTACCTGATGGGAAAGCACCATATTATTCAATGATACTCCAAGCTCATTACTCAAAATATCATAATTCTTTTTTACATTTTTTTCAGGATCAGGCCTGTTAAAATTAAGATTCAAAGTGGCATAATCACCGGAACTGACTCCCCCGAATCGAGTAGTAAACCCATGAACCAATTCAGGGAAATCATCCAGTGACGGAATGCTTATCAAAGGCCTTTTATATAGTTTTACACTTTCAATACATCTGTTCTCAAGTAATAATCCCACAAGGATTCTCCTTAAATACTATATCTATATAGATTATACCATAAACATATTGCAAAACGGGCAAACCCGTTTTGCACGGGGTAAATCCCGGCAGATGCTGATGAAATCAGCATCTGTAGTTTATGGTGTAACATGGCCACATGGTTACTTGCTCTTATCAATATCTTCAGATTTGTCCAGCATTGATTCTATGAAGACTCCATATCCTCGCATAGGATCATTTATAAATACATGAGTTACTGCACCAATCAAACGTCCATCCTGAAGAATAGGACTTCCGCTCATACCCTGTACAATACCTCCGGTACTGCTGAGAAGTTTTGGATCAGTAATCTGTACAACCATATTTTTAGTACTATTTAAGTCGTTTTTATTTATTCGCTGTATCTCAATTTCGTATTCTTCAACCTTATTACCGTTAATGCACGTCAAAATGCTTGCTCTTCCAAGTTTTACAGCACTATGGGAACCAATGCTATAAGCTTTTCCCCATTTTTCCTGTTTTGTTCCGCTATTTATTTTTCCATAGATACCAAATTCACAATTAAGTTCAATATCCCCCACTATATTGGAATTGTTTAAGAAATCACCTTCCAATTCCCCCGGAGCTCCTTTAACACCTTTTGTTATACCTTTAATACTTGATTCCATAAGTGTACCTGAGCCCACTTGCAAGAGAGAGCCTGTATCTATATCATTTATACCATGGCCTAGTGCCCCATACACATTATTAATAGGATTTATGAAGGTTAATGTGCCGATACCGGCTGAGCTGTCTCTTACCCATATTCCCGCCCGGTATTCCTCATCTTCTCCTGATTTAATAGGAGTTATTTTAGTCTTGTATTGTATATCTTTTCTTCTATAGATTATTTCGAGCGGTTTTCCTCCAGAATTTTTAATAACTCCGGTTAAATCAGATATACTCTTTAACTCTTGACCACCTGCCTTGATTAATATGTCTCCTGTTAGCAGTCCTGCGGTTTCCGCAGGTATTACCTTTGTTCCATCATCTAAAATAACCCCAGATACATTAATAATAACGATACCATTGGTCTTTAACCTGATGCCAATGGGAGCTCCGCTTGCCAATACCCTTTTGCTTTCTATTGAACGCACTTCGACTGTCTTGACAGGAATAATCCCAAACATGCTAAGGTCAAGCTCTGCTTTCCCTTCCTCCGTTGCCATAAGGCTATACGGTTTTTCAAAAGCGGATATTGCAGTATCCTGGCTGTCACTGACCCGTAAAATACTGCTTTGTGTTTGAATCTGTAAAAATAAAGGAGACTTGAAGGATATCCTATAATCTTCTCCGGCTAAAAGTGTTATGCTTCCGGGAAGTATAAAAAGAGTGATAGTATATGAAACAAGAATCATAAGAACTAAAACAACTACTATAAATTTGGGTCTAAGGATTTTTTTTAACAAATAAATCACGCTCCACATGCAAAGTTACAATAATAAGTTAACCTGCATGCCAAACTCTTATGCTTTGCAAAAAATCCTTATTGTGTCATTCGTAGGATAATAAAAGGTAATTAAATTCCAGTCCAATTTACTATATTATTAGTGTCAACAAAGCTATTACTCTTTAAAAAGTCATCCTGATAAGTTTTTGAACACATCATTGGATGACGGGATTCATAAAATTTACCATTTTGAATTAAAGGTTTTAATGCCTGAGCATTTTTCCCCCAAAGAAACCATATAAGATTGGGATTGAAATTTGAAATCCATAATAATAGACTTCTAGTAAAGGTGTACCAAATCTCGGCATGACTGAGGGGTTTACCCGGGTAAACAGTAAAGCAAGTATTAAGAAAAAGAACACCTTGTTTCTCCAAGCTTTCGAACAAATCAGGCGGATTAGCAATTTTAAACTTGTTTTCTTTTATCTCAGAAGAAATAACCGAGAATTTCGGAATATCGTCGTAGACTCTTATTCCCTTTTGGGCTTTATAAATTAATCTGACAATATTCTTAAGCGAAACCTGCCTAAAAGGCTCGTTCCATGTTTCTAACCCCCCTACCTCAAAAGCTCGACCGGTCGCTCTTCCTTTTTCAGGATAAGGATCCTGACCTAGAATTATTATTTTTATAGTTTCCGGATTCGTTTCAAGAAAGCGAAGAACCTTGTGCTTTTCAGGTGAAAAGTCATTATCTAATTGGTTTTCTATAGAGTTGATCATTCTTAAAATATCTGATGACAAAAAATCATTCCATGACTGATTAACTTTCTTAGGTAGCAGACTCATAAAATTTCTCCTTTGTGATAAGAAACAAGTAGCACTCCTTGAAAACATAAATACGATTGTTTACGAATGTAATTTGCGTTTTAAATCCTCAATCTGATCTCTTATCACAGCCGCATATTCAAACTCAAGCTCTCTGGCAGCTTGACGCATATCCTTTGTAAGGCCATCAATTAAAGCATTTATACTGCTTTTATCCAGATTTTCCGTCCCCATATTCCTGCCTCTTTTATATGTTTCGGTATCCTCTGCGACTTTGGTGGCTTCTATAACATTATGAACAGCTTTTTGGATGGAACGGGGGGTAATACTATGCTCTGTATTGTAATCCTCCTGAATTTTACGGCGTCGACTGGTTTCTCCGATAGCTTTCTCCATAGCATTTGTTATATTGTCAGCATACATAACAACTCTACCCTCAACGTTTCTGGCAGCTCTCCCAATGGTTTGTATAAGAGATGTTTCAGATCTTAAGAAACCCTGCTTGTCAGCGTCCAGAATAGCAATTAAAGCAACCTCCGGCAAATCCAATCCTTCCCTCAAGAGATTTATGCCTATCAATACATCAAACTCGCCCATGCGCAAATCTCTTATTATTTTAAGACGTTCCAGGGTTTCAATATCTGAGTGAAGATACTTAACTCTTATACCCATATCGTCCATGTACTTTGTCAAATCCTCGGCCATCTTTTTGGTTAATGTGGTAACGAGAGTTCTGAAGCCTTTTTTAGTTGTTTCTCCAATCTCATAGAGAAGATCATCAATTTGTCCTTTAACAGGTTTTACGGTTATTGGGGGGTCAATAAGCCCGGTAGGCCTTATAATCTGCTCAACAATCTCCGTCGACAGATTTTTTTCATAGTTTGCAGGTGTTGCACTTACATATATGACTTGATCTATCCTTTGTTTAAACTCGTCAAAGGTCAGCGGCCGGTTGTCAAAAGCCGAAGGCAATCTGAACCCGTATTCTACCAATGACTCTTTCCTCGATCGATCTCCTTGGTACATTGCTCCCACTTGGGGTACAGTAACATGGGATTCATCTATAACCAGTAGAAAATCCTTCGGAAAATAATCTATCAGGGTAAATGGTGCACTTCCGGGCTTCCGTCCGCTGATATGGCGAGAATAGTTCTCAATGCCTTGGCAGAACCCTATTTCCTGCATCATTTCTATATCATATCTTGTGCGTTGCTCAATTCTCTGAGCTTCCACCAGCTTATCCTTTTCCTTAAAATATCTAATCTGTTCCTCAAGCTCAGCTTCAATGGTTTGGATGGCTCTGTCCATCTTGTCTCGTTTAGTGGTAAAGTGTGATGCCGGAAAAACTGCGATATGTGATCTTAATCCTTTGACTTCACCTGTAAGTACATCTATCTCAGTTATCCTGTCAATCTCATCACCGAAGAACTCCACTCTTAATGCCGTATTTGAAGAAGAAGGAGGAAATATGTCTAAGACATCACCCATTGCGCGGAAGGTCCCGCGTTTAAAATCAAATTGATTTCGAGTATATTGAATATCAACCAGCTTTCGTATAATCTCGTCCCGGTCCTTTACCATCCCCGGACGCAATGATATCATCAGGTCGGTATAGTCCTCCGGGTCACCCAGACCGTAAATACATGATACACTGGCAACAATTATTACATCCCTTCTCTCAAAAAGGGACGCTGTAGCTGAATGCCTAAGTTTATCAATCTCGTCATTTATGGAGGAATCTTTCTCAATATACGTATCTGTAGAAGGAATATATGCCTCAGGCTGATAGTAATCGTAATA
>CAYUZC010000076.1:0-8881 GCA_964449525.1 uncultured Ruminiclostridium sp. | reverse complement strand
CTTTTAAAGAATAACGGTATACTTCCACTTTCAAAAAAAACAAATGTAGCTGTAGAAAAGAGAATTACAACCAGCATAATAATTGGGCCTAAGAGCATGGACACGGAATCAATTATTATAAAGTCAAAAGTTAATACCCCAGTTAATCCTACTCCTAACGAAAAGACACCTTTTTTTAAAAAAATAGTTAACAAGTTTTTGGGAAAATAATAGAGGGAGCATCCAGCTCCCTCATTCATTTATTTAATACGCATATTTTGGCGCATAAAAAGCCAGACTGTGTGAAAACTATCTACAATACAAATCTAGTGGCTGTAGCCTACAACAATTTAGCGCCCAGTGAATCAGTATACTCCTATCAGTCCCGGATTATCTCCTGTTATACTGCGCCCACCTTTTTCTGAAACCAGAAATGTATTCTCTATTCCCACCATTCCTATACCTTCTATTCCTATTTTAGGTTCAACAGCAATAGCCATGCCTAGCTCCAAAGGCTCGTTATAGCCCTCGGCAATAACAGGGTATTCATCAATATGAAGCCCTATCCCATGGCCTAGAAACTTGACCTTACGATTCTTGTAACCCATAAAATTATCGGCAATCTCCGGATCCAGGCCCTGCATAATAGTCTTGTAAATCTCGGCCGGTATATTCCCCGGTTTTAGCATCCCGGCTATTTTATTCTGTATCTCTACGCATTTTTTATGTTTTGTTATTGCGCTTTCAGGTAAAGGCCTGCCGTACATATACGTCATAGTTTTATCAGTATGATAACCATCCACACCAAAACCTATATCTATAAAGACTAAATCACCTTTCGCAAGCTTGCGCTCCCGTCTGCCCATAATTGGTACCGCCGGGCTTATTCCTCTGTTTCCCCCGGGTCCGTTAAAGAAGACAGGATAAATCGAACTGTCTCCAAACCCTATCTGTCCAACACCAATATCAGTTTCGAACATGGCAAACCTAGCTACTCCATGGTGGCCTTCCCTTACCATAACCGAATATAATTCCGTAACTAAATCAATCTCACTCATACCTTTTCTGAGAATCCTGGGCACACATTCTTCTAGTACATACCTGTGTTTTGTACCTGATATTTCCATCAAAGATAGCTCATAAGAGCTTTTTACAGATCTAGTTTTATTGATTTGTTTGTCAGCTGATTTAATATTTTTAAAAGGAAAATACTTTTGAAAGCGCTGTAAAAAAGCAATAGGAATTATCTCCGCTTCAATATGGCAGGTTTCCGGTAACTTAGTAGTACCTACGGCATCTCGATAACTTTCCATCGGTTTTATTTGTGGAAAAAGAGACTCATCCATAGCTCTGTCAAAACTTCGACGAACCCATAGGATTGCGTCTTCTTCTCTTGGGATTAACAACATCCCCTCCTGCATAGTTCCTGTAAAATAATACATATTGATTTTACTGAATATTGCGACTATCTCCCATTCAGGCTGGGTTCTGTTCATTTCCTTTTTAAATCTGCTCATTCTCATATTGAGCTCATTCAATGGTACTTTTTGAGATTCATTAGACAAGTTTTCCACCTCTTTATACACTGTATTTCCGATTATAAACTTAATTATTGTCTTTTTCTTATTTATTCAGGCTACTTTTATAAATTTCAAGTAGGTCTTCTTCATTAGGGATTATCGGAGTATTTTTTACATTCCCGGACTTAGCGGTGATTGATGCATACTTTTCTATTTGCTCATCGGTGAGTTTTTCTCTTTCCCCTAAAAGTTCATCAAGTAAATCAATAAATTGGCTAACCGTACTTAACTCCATAGCGGACAGAATCTCATATACACGCTCCGGCCAACTTTTCTCAATAAATTTTAAGAATTCTCCTAAAAGTAATCCACTAGCTCTTCCATGATCAATATTATGGAAATATGTCAATGAATATCCCATGGAATGAACCGCAGTTGTTTTGGTATTTGCAATAACCATACCTGCAAGTGTTGAAGCGTATAACAATTCAAATCTCTCTTCTCTTGTAAATTCACCTGACTTAAGACCATCAAAACACTGCGAAATACGTTTTATGCTCTCCAACGCTATTGAATCTGTAATGGAATTTGCCCTAATAGACAACATTCCTTCAACTGAGTGGGAAAGTGCATCTATTGCAGTATTAACAGTTATTTCTTTCGGCAGATTATCCATATATTTAGCATCAAGAATCGCTATTTTAGGAAAGAGTATCTGTGAAGCAATACTAGTTTTCGTCTGGACACGGTCATTGGTAAGAACTGCATAAGGAGTTACTTCAGACCCTGTTCCGGCAGTAGTCGGTATCAGAATCATGGGGAGTATCTCATCTGAGTATTGTCCACTAAACAATTTATCTTCAGGTATATCTTGGCATGCCAATAAGCTGATAGCCTTGGATGCGTCCATAGGTGAACCGCCACCGATGGCAATAATAAAATCCACATTCTCAGATTTTGCAAAAGCAGCACCTTCATAAACGCACTTAATGGTAGGATTGCTCATAATTTTGTCAAACAAAGCCCATCCTTGTCCGTTTGAAGAAAGTACTTTTATAATATCATCAAGGGAGCCATTCCTTTTTGCTGAATGCTCTCCGGTAACTATCAGAGCCTTTTTCCCCATTTTCAAAAATGCAGAACTGTTGGATTTAACACAATCCTCTCCCATTAAAATCTGTGTAGGCATATAATATTGTTTAATCATAGCTGCATACCCCATACAAAATATTTCATATTTCTTATATGATACTTACTATCTTACTAGATTTTAAGCTTTCCGCAAAGCATCTATCTTTATTTTATCAAACGAATATATATATCCTTACTATACTATTACAAATTTCTTAAAAAACAGTACGAATCATAAGATTAAGTGGCTATTTATGCTAAAATTAGAATTAGGAAAAATAAAACAATATGGAGTTTGACATGAAGCACATAGGAAAAAGCCTAGTCTTAATCATCATTTTTATTCTCTTACTCAATCTATCCGCATTCGCTGCCACTAATATCGCAAGCACACAACAAGGCGGAGATTTTAGGGGGTTATGGGTTGCCACGGTTGTAAATATTGATTACCCGATAAAAGCAACTACTAATTCTGAGGTTCTCAAAAGCGAAGCACTACAGATTCTTAATTATGCTAAGAATACAGGGTTTAATGCCGTTTTCTTACAAGTTCGCCCAGCCGGTGATGCTCTGTATAAATCAAAATACTATCCGTGGTCAAAATATCTTACCGGCAAGCAGGGGGTTGCTCCCGACGGGGGGTTCGATCCGCTTGATTTCTGGACTTCAGAAGCTCACAAAAGAGGACTTGAGCTCCATGCCTGGATTAACCCCTACAGAGTAACAAAGAGGTCGTCCGGCGAACCCATCCATGATTTTGCCTCACTCCACAGCACAAATCCTGCTATCAAAAACCCCGGCTGGACGGTAAAGCATGCTGACGGAAATATCTATTTAAACCCCGGAATTCCCGATGCGAGGCAGCTGATTATAAACGGTGTTCTTGAAATAATCGATAACTATTCGGTTGATGGTATCCATTTTGACGATTATTTTTATCCCGATAAGAATTTTAGTGACAATGAAACCTATAAGAAGTATAACTATAGCGGAAAAAGCTTGGATAATTGGCGCCGTGACAATGTGAACAAACTCGTCAGAGATGTTTCCAATGCCATAAAAAACACAGGGAAAAACAATATCCGTTTTGGAATAAGTCCTTTCGGAATATGGGCAAATAAATCCAGTAACCCAAAAGGAAGCGACACTAAAGGTCTGGAATCCTATTCGAGCCATTATGCCGATTCTCTATACTGGATTAATAATGAAATTATAGATTATATAGTTCCGCAGATTTATTGGAATATAGGATACTCCATTGCAGATTATAAAAAGCTATCCACATGGTGGGAGAATGCAGTTTCAGGTACCAATGTAGACCTCTATATCGGTCACGCTGCCTATAAGGCAGGAAATCCCGACCCTAAGAGTCCTTGGTACGGAGCAGGTGAGATAGAAAGGCAATTGTTCTTGAATGACACCAGTAAAATAATTAAAGGAAGCGTTTTCTTTAATTATAATGTCATGGCTAAGAACACCGCTATTACAAATACCGTTAAAACAATCTTTAACGGACGAGACGGGAAGGCACCAAAAGTAGCTGTCAGTATATCCCGTCCAACCTCTAATCTTACGACAAGTATGTCATCTTTCTATTTAAACGGAGAATCAGATCCCTCACAGCCACTTTATCTTAATGGCAAGCTTGTAGAAAATCGATCGCCCAAAGGATATTTTGGAGTACTCATGCCTCTATCTGTGGGTAAAAATACCTTTACTCTTTCTCAGTCCGGATCAAGTGATTCCTGCACCATTACAAGAAAAGCAGCGACGGGCTCTGAAAAGATGAGCGCGGTAGAAATACCGACCTCCTCTGCATTCCCTCAATCCCAAGAATATCGGGTGCCGGGAGAAAAAATCACACTTACTTGCCAAGCTCCCGCAGGATCAAAGGTTTCAGTTAAGCTGAACGGAAAAACCTATTCAATGAAACAAATCTCAGGGTCAACTAATCCCTCGGGTTTATATAAGGCAACCTATTCTGTCGAATATACAATGCCTTCCTTTACCGGAACACCACGAAATATAAATCTGGGAGCCCCTGTTTATACCGTAAACCACAAAGGCACGGTAAGAACAAAAAAGGCCCCCTCAAATATTGGGGTAATAATGAGAGGCTCTCCTTACTATGCCGAAGCGGCCAACGATGTAGTTGATACATATAATGCGCCAGTTTCAGGCAATGGTGCAGCTTTCGAGCTGTATAAGGGTATGGTGGACTCTGTTACAGGCATGACTGGTAACTACGCAAGGCTTTCATCCGGTCAGTGGGTATTCAAGAACAGAGTAAGAATCTATAATCAGGCATCACCATCAAGCTCAATTGTAAGAAAAGCTACCTATGAAACCGGAAAGGCTGATGATGTCTTTGAGCTTACCATGACATCGCTAGCGGCTACAATAGTATCCTATGACGGACAAAATGTTGTTCTCAACGTTTCTGCCCCGTCCTCCGCAGCCATGCCAAAGCTTCCTGCTAATTCACTTATTTCAACTTTAAAGTACTCTACAGGGATCTATAAAACAGAGTATATACTGACAAAAAAAGATGGCGCGACAATTGAAGGCTACTATGTAGAAAAAACCGATACAGGCATAAAATTAGTGCTTAAGCGCAAACCTGAAGTACAATCATTAACAAAGCCTCTGACAGGTATTACAATTATGCTGGACGCCGGTCACGGAGGCAGTGATCCCGGAGCTATCGGCCCATTAGGAACTCGTTATTCCGAAAAAGATATTAACTTAGCTCTTTCATTTAAGCTTAAAAAAGAACTGGAGTCACAAGGAGCAAATATTTTAATGACCAGAACAAATAATTCGACTATTTCACTGGCAGACAGGCTTACCATTTCTAGAAATGCAAGACCGGATATGTTTATATCTCTCCATGCCAACAGCATGGCTGATAATGTTGATATATCAAAGATAAGGGGCTTTTCGGTCTTCTACAGAGAGGTCCTTTCAAAGCCCTCGGCACAAATTGTATATGATTCTGTCATCAGCGAGCATGGTAAAAATAAGCATGGCGTTAATAAAAAGAATTTTTATGTGACTCGAAACACTTGGGCCCCATCATTCCTCCTTGAAAGTGACTTCGTTCCAAACCCGGTGGAATTTGAATGGCTCACAAATGATAAAGAGCAGGACAAACTTGCAAAGACAATCTCAACAGCGATTGTGAAGTATTATATGCAGTAATCAATTTTAAATATGTACTTTTTAAGTCACTGAACAACAAAGATGGTCTCGCCACCAAAGGTGGGGCCATCTTTTTCGGCAATATCAAGATAATAGCAGATGCAGGAACTATTAGGCCGGAACTAAATCGTTACCAACGGGCGAAGCCTTTCCATGGTTTTAGCACCGATACCCTTAATGTTGTCCAAATCTTCTATGGATTTAAAGGGTCCGCTGGTATTACGGTAATCAATAATGGCCTTTGCTTTGACCTCCCCGATATATGGTAATGACATAAGCTCTTCCATTGAGGCTTTATTAATATCAATCTTGCCTGATTTACCCGGTGCCTTTTCTTTAATTACTTCGGTTGATTTTTCGATTGGAGCTGTACTTTGTTGCGTATCTTTTTCAGTTAGTTCTGTTTCAGCAGATTTCATGGTCCTGTTAGGCAGTTCTTTTGATAATTCCATTACGGCTTTATCCTTTGAAAATGATATCCAATAGCGTCTTACCGATGAAAAATTTGATAAAATAAGTACAGCAATTAAGAGTAAAAGCAAACAAGGCGCAACAAAGTATTCCCAAGCGATACTATAGGTTTTCCCCTTAACATTTATATCCATAGCTTGCTCCTTATTCCATGTCGCTATTTACATTATGACATATTTTTTAACAAAATCAAGAATAACGCAATATTTATTTGGGAACTAATGGTTACCCCTCAGGCTTGAGTTTATATCTAATGTACTTTATAATTAAATTAATGAATGTTATTTTAACTTAAGAAAAAATTAGGAGTTGGTATTTTGAGACTTAAATCTTTTACTATATATGTTATAATAACTATTTTTCTTACACTTTCAATTCCCATACCGGCCTTTGCCGAAACGCAACCTGATCTTACTGCAAAAGCATATATACTTATTGAAATGGAAACCGGCCAGGTCTTAGCAGAAAAAAACGCTTACGAACGCCGTTCTCCTGCCAGTACGACAAAAATTATGACCGCTTTAGTTGCATTGGAAAATGCGAATCCTGAAGATGAAATGACAGCCTCTGAAAATGCTATAAACAGTGTTCCATATGATTATGTAACTGCCGGTATAAAAATCGGTGAGACTTTAAAATTTAAGGATCTCCTTGATCTAATGATGATTACATCAGCCAATGAAGCCAGCAATGTTATTGCTGAGAATATCTCAAAAGACGGAACCCTAAAGGGCTTTACAGATCTTATGAATAAAAAGGCGGCCCAAATAGGTTTGGCAGGTACCCATTTTACAAACTCAAGTGGTAAAGAGGAAGAGGAACACTATACTAACGCAAGGGATTTGGCTTATTTGTCCCGGGAAGCCATGAAGCTGGACGCCTTCAGGGAAGTAGTAGGAAGAACAGAATTTGCACTCCCTGATACAAACCTCAGAAAAGGCAATGATTGGAAGGCCGGTCACCTTACATATACCAATGAGCTTCTTAGATCCCACTCAAAATACTATTCTGAGGTAACCGGAATAAAAACCGGATATACTGATTTGGCGGGGTTGTGCTTAGTGTCATCGGCAGTTAATCCTGATGGGCTTGAGCTTATATCGGTTGTTCTTGGAGCAGAGGATAAAACTCATCAATTTGAAGATTCTCAAAAGCTTTTAGAATATGGTTTTAAAAACTTCAGTTATCAACAGCTTGTTAAAAAAGGAGAATACGTTGACAGATTTGAGGTTGAGGATTCTGTTGATGGCAAAAAGGTTGAGATAATAACAAATAATGAGTTAAGTTATATTCTGCCTTTGGATGAAGAAATCCGTACCGTAAATCTAAAAATAATAAAAACCTATAATGAGCCTTTTATAGCTCCCATTACTCAAGGTCAACCAGTAGGTAAAATAGAATATGCTTACAAAGGTCAATCAATAGGAAGTGTAGAGCTTGTCGCTAAGGAGGCAATAGAGAAAACCACCATTGCCATATTACGTGACAAATACAAGGAAATAATTAATGACGAACGTTTTATATTCGGCGTAAAAGCTGCTGTAATAATTATTATAGCCATAATTATACTGGGCTTTATATTACGGTTTCTAAACAGAAGAAAAAGAAGACGCAACAGTTACTACTCCTCAAGAAAAAACAATTATCGGTTTAAGGATTACAGATAAAAGAACGTTCTACAGCTTTAATGTTGTAGAACGTTTTTTCTATAAATATTTTGTCATATGAGAAAAATTTATTCTTATTTAGGCTCCGGGTTCAATTTCAACAATGACAGGAATTATCATCGGTCTTCGCATTGTTCTCCTATACAAAAAATTACTTAATTCATCTTTGATTGCATTTTTAATGCTGGAATAGCTTCCGTTCTTCTTAACCACACTTTTTAAAATAGCCTCTTTTGCTTTATTTCTTACTTCATCGATGAGCTCCTCTGATTCTTTCATATAGACAAAACCTCTGGACATAACCTCGACATTTGCTAACATATTCCCTTTTTTATCCATAGTGGCAATAACCATCATTAGCCCATCTTCAGATAGTATTTTCCTGTCTCTTAAAACTACATCTCCTACATCACCTACACCTAAACCATCCACAAGGATCCCACCGGATTGAACACTGCCATTAAGGTTGGCTGTCCTTCCTGTCAATTCCAACACCTTACCGTTTTCCATGATAAAGATATTCTTCTCGTCCATCCCCAGTGACATGGCAAGCTTTGCATGCTTCTTAAGCATCCTGTATTCTCCGTGACCCGGTATAAAATATTTCGGTTTTATAAGGCTCAACATCAGTTTGAGTTCCTCCTGCTTGCCGTGGCCGGATACATGAGTTTCAGCTAGCGAATCATAAATAACATCGGCTCCTTGTTTAAAGAGATCATCTATAACCTTATATACCAGCTTTTCATTTCCGGGGATGGGGTTTGCCGAAATAATAACCAAGTCTCCATCGGTTATTACAACCTTTTTATGGGTAGATGCAGATATACGCGCCAATGCGGACATAGGCTCGCCCTGGCTTCCCGTAGTAATAATTACAACCTGCTCCGGGTTGAGATTTTTGATCCTGTCTAT
>CAYUZC010000075.1:0-8967 GCA_964449525.1 uncultured Ruminiclostridium sp. | reverse complement strand
CACTTTGATAAAAACGAGGTATATCCTGTGCCTGAGCTTCAAGGAAAAGCAAAGCTCATATTTGATGAAAATGACTGAGGAATATTCCAGAGCCTATATTAATAGTGGATTATTTGGGAAATATAATGTCAGAGAAATATTAGATCAGGTTAGCATCTACATTGTCCCAATGGTTAATCCGGACGGTGTAAACCTTGTTAATAAAGGTCTTCTTGCCGTGAACAATCAAGAAGACGTAGAGGCAATGGTCATGTTAAGACCCTCTTACAGGGAATGGAAAGCTAATATTAACGGAATAGACTTAAATCGTCAATATCCTGCAGAATGGGATGAGAAATACGATGAGGTGGGGAAACCTGCTTCAGAGAGTTTTAAGGGAAAAGCTTCCGGTTCCGAGCCTGAGATACAGGCAATGATGGAGCTTTCAAGAAATAATGAGTTCTTATTGGCAGCGTCATTCCATTCTAAGGGAAATGTGATATACTGGGCTGACCGAGGCACAGTGGATTTAGTACCCGGAGCAAAAGAAATCGCAAAAGGATTAGCATCACTTACAAAATATCAGAGGATGCCGGTTTCAGAGGATCCTTCAATATATGGAGCCGGATACGAGAACTGGTTTAGGTCGGAATTCTTACGCCCCGCATTTTGTATTGAGTTGACATCCTATAACAATACCGACGTGCCCCACGATGATGAAAAATTCGATAGTCTAGTCTGGGAAAAGGCAAGGTACATAGGACTCTTTATGGCGAATGAGGCTCTTAGTATGCAATAGTATTATGCCATAGACAATTGTTTTTGTATTCTTTCTAATTAACCAGTTGTTTTAACGCCTAATAGTAAATTGTCCTATGATTATTTCAGTATGTGGGAGAGAAATAATGGGACGTGGCCATTTTAAAAGTGATAGAATTTACAAAAGACGACGCATTGCTGTTTTTCTTGGTTTTGTCGTTATTGTATTGCTTGTGGCGATATTAACTATATCAAGTTTCATACAAAATGGAATAATCACGCCTGACCAATCACCGGCTCCGAATGAAAACATTCCTCCAGAGCCACTTCCTACAGATATAGCAACAGAATATGGTGTTTTACCTGTTATCGGCACTGTGAAAAAGGCCGGGAAAATGTATACTGTGCAGAAAAAGGTGGGAGATTTTATAGCGACCCAACATGGGAAATACGGAGTTCACTTTATAGATTTGGCAACAGATGAGTATTTTGGGATCAATGACCGGGACTCATATATTGCAGCATCTACTTCAAAACTTCCTATGAATCTGATGTTGTATACCAAATTTGAAAAGGGGGAAATCAATCCGGAATTTAATGTCCAATATCTTGAAGAGGACCTTGAACCCGGGACGGGAATTATCCAGAAAGAACCCTTCGGAACAGAATTTACTATTAAAGAAGCTTCGGAGCTTTCAATACGGTATAGTGATAATTGTGCAATAAACATGATTATTCGCACTTTGGGTATTGAAGAAATCTGTCAATATATATTGGATTTAGGTGGAGATATTTATTATACTGATGGTAATAGAACTTCTCCTCACGATTTGGGAATTATTGCAAGAGAGCTTTACAGGCTGTATCTAATAAACCCGGATCTTTATGGAGAGCTTATTTATAACCTTGAAAACACCCAGTGGGATGACAGAATAAGAGCTCAGCTTCCTAAGGAAGTCCGAGTGGCGCACAAAATTGGGAATCAGGTTAGAACAGTAAATGATGTAGGAATTGTATTTGCCTCCCATCCTTTTGCCTTGGCTATAATGACAGAGGATGTAGATGCTGAGGTGGCAAAAAATAATATTGCAATTATTTCAAAAATGGTATATGACGAGGTAGAGTCATATGCTCGATAAAATGTAAAATGAGGTGTTTTTTTAATGTACCGATCCTATCGTAAAAAGCGCAGATTAAATCCACGTAAATTTATTACATTTCTGCTCTTCGTCGGAGTTTTTATTACAATAATTGTTCTTGCTATAAATGGAAAGTCCCCCCCTGTGCCGGGCAATCTTAAAGTGCAGGGGACCGCGAATCCAACCAATACTTCGACTGTATCACCTACCAATGTACCGAGACAGGTTGTACAACCTACCCCTTGGCCCACGCCGGAACCTATGCCGGAAGATAGCACAGATCGCTCTATGCTGGATACATCTTGGGAGGATCCCGCTGTCTTTACAGGCGAATATGCTTTTGATGATTTAAAAAAGACTTTTATTAAAAAAGATCAAACAACAGTGCAATATTGGGTATTTGAACAAGGGAAAATAGTTGATTATGTTCCTAAAGATGATATTGTCTTTGGAAATTCAAAAGAGTATTCTGATTTAAATGGAGTAACGGCATTCAGAGGGAATAATTACAGGGATTCGGCATCCTATGGTAACCGTACCGTTACAGAAAAGAAACTGGAAATTGTATGGTCACATGATATAGGTGCCATCGAGGCAGAAAACAGCAAATGGCCCGGAACCGGTTGGACAGGCCAGCCTCTTTTAGTCAATTGGTCTAAAGAAGTCCGAGAAATTATGAATATTAATGATGAACAGAAGAACAAAGATTTGGTTGAAGTTATTTACCCCACATTGGATGGAAATATTTATTTTTTAGACATTGAAACAGGCAAACCTACAAGAGACAAGATTGAAGTTGGCTTTCCTATGAAGGGAACAGGCATGATTGATCCAAGAGGCTACCCTCTTTTGTTTGCAGGGATAGGGCTTAATGAAAACGGCGACAATATTGCTGAGTTTAAATATAAAATGTTTAATCTTATAGATCAAACACCCATATATGATATTTTCGGACGTGACCCTTTAGCATTCCGGAAATGGGGTGCCTTTGATTCATCCTCAATCATTGATAAAAAAACAGACACCTTTATTGAAGCCGCTGAGAATGGTCTGATTTATCGTGTAAAGCTTAATACTATTTTTGATATTGGGGCAAAAACCATATCGGTTGCTCCCCAATTAACCAAGTATCGCTATAAAGATTCAACCAATATCGAGCTGGGAATAGAAAATTCCCCGGCTTATTACAAGAATTATATGTATTTCTGTGATAACGGCGGGATATTTCAATGTCTTGATCTAAATACTTTAAAACCTGTGTGGGCTTATGATGTAGGAGATGATACCGATTCTTCACCGGTTATAGAAGAGACGAGCGAAGGGACTTTTGTGTATACCGCAAATCAGGTAGATAAGAGAAGTCAGATAAGTAAGAGCCGTGAAAATTGTAACATACGAAAATTTAACGCCCTCACCGGTGAGCTTATATGGCAGAAGGATTATTCTTGTGTATACAGCTACTATATTAATGGAGGAGCCTTAGGCACACCGCTATTGGGAAAAGATGATATTAGTGATATAATTATTTTCACCATATGCTTTACAGGTTCTAGTCAGGACGGCATTCTGCTAGCATTGGATAAGACAACTGGGGCAGAAGTTTGGAAAAGACAGTTGGATGCCTATAGCTGGTGTTCACCGGTGGCTGTTAAAAGCTCCGAGGGTAAAACCTATGGGTTATTTACAGATTTTTATGGGTTACTGCACCTTTTTGATCCGAAGACAGGCAAAGATTTGCACACCGTAAGCTTAGGCGCAAATGTAGAATCCTCGCCGGCAGTTTACGATGACATGATTGTAGTAGGTTCATACGCAAAAAAAATATTTGGAATTAAAATAAAATAACGAAGCAAGAGGAAAAAAACATGAACAGGTATAAAAGGAATAAGTCAAATAGATTGGTGACAGTTGTAATACTTTTGGCAGTAACTTTATTAGTTCTATTAGGTCTGTTATTTGCGCAGGGAAATCTTGGGAGGGGTATTATTGCAGATTCACCCACACCTCCGCTAAGCAGTCCATCTACCCCTGGCGATACAAACAATTCAGTGCCTACTACTGAACCAACAACTACTCCCGAACCTACTCCTCCACCGGAGATAACCGATCCGGAGCAATTGGTTCTGGATATTGCAAAGCTACCGTCTTTTGTCAGCAAGACAACTGTTTCTGAAGGAACCTATCAGAAAAAGTTCAGTGACGGTGGTGCTATTACATACTCTGTATATAAAAATGACAAAAAGGTTGATTATAAGCCAGAATACACACTGGCTTTTCCCAGGGCTAAAGCTTATACCGAGCAAGAAGGCGTGACAACCTTCAGAGGTAATAACTACCGTGATACAGCTTCTTACGGAACACGGGATATCAAGGAAAAGAAGCTTGAGATTATTTGGGAGCACGGAACAGGTGCCATCAGTGCTCACAACAGTTACTGGCCCGGCTCAGGATGGACAGGACAACCCATATTGATTCATTGGCCGGAGGCTACTCGGAATGTTATGAACCTTAATTCCGAATTTAAGAACAAGGATTTAACCGAGGTAATCTATCCTATTTTGGACGGGAATATTTACTTCTTAGACCTTGAAACCGGAAAGCCAACCCGTAATAAAATAAATCTCGGATTTTCAATAAAAGGTACAGGTATGGTAGATCCCCGGGGTTATCCGTTGTTCTACACCGGAATGGGCTTAAACGAAAATAACGGCAAGTTGACAGAGTTTAAGTACAGGGCTTATAGCCTATTGGATCAAAAAGAAATATTCAGCATTATGGGAAGAGACTCATTATCCTATAGAGGTAAATGGGGAGCCTTTGACTCATCGGCTGTACTCAACAAAGAAACCGATACCCTTATAAATGTAGGAGAAAACGGCCTTATTTACAAGACCAAGCTTAATACGAGATTTGATGTAGCAAGTGGAACTTTATCAATGTCCCCTGAAGTAACCAAATTTCAGTATAAGTCTTCATATAATAATCCCGGAGCTGATTACGGCATAGAAAACTCTCCAGCTATTTATAGGAATCTAATGTACACCATTGATAATGGCGGTACTCTCCTATGTCTCGATATAAATAAACTTGAGCCCGTATGGATGTATGATATCAAGGATGATACCGACAGTACTATAGTTCTTGAGGAAACAGAGAATGGAGTTTTCATCTATACTGCAAATGAGGTTGATAAACGCTGTGCAGGAGGAAAAGCAAGCAAAGCTGATTGTAATATAAGAAAATTCAATGCTTTATCAGGTGAACTGCTATGGCAAAAAGATTACACCTGCTACTACCGGTCGGGTATAAACGGCGGAGTATTGGGAACACCGTTAATCGGTAAGGATGATATTGCCGACAGGATTATTTTCCCAGTATGCTTTACCGGAAGCCAGATGGATGGAAAGCTTGTAGCATTGGATAAGAAAACAGGCGAGGAAATATGGGTTCGTGAGCTTACTAATTATAGCTGGAGTTCACCTGTGGACATAAAAAGCGATGACGGAAAAACCTACGGACTTTTATGCGGTTATGACGGATTTATGCGTCTGTTTGATCCTATAACCGGCGAAGACCTGGATAAAGTATCATTAGGAGCAAATATTGAAAGTTCACCCTCTGTATATAATGATATCGCCGTTGTGGGCTCCTACGCTCAGAAAATATTCGGAGTGAGGATTAAATAGAGTTGAGATTCTTATAGCAATATTTTGATAACATAACTATTTGATACTAAGAATAGTCTGAATCCATTATTAGTAATGCGTTTCGGACTATTTTTTATTCATGGGTATTTGTTTCACGACTTTGTACATGTCGCTCATATAATAGTGCATAAGGGTATTACAATCGTGAAAGGAAGATTTGGTATGCAATTCTATTATGGTGAAAGAACCCTCGCTCGTGCTCTGGATGAAGCAGAATTCTGGAAGCATCAAGAGGCAGAACATACAGTAGTTATCCGACAAATTGTGCCTAATCTTGAACCAAGGTTTGTTATGCAACTTCAACAGTATGAACTGGCATTTAATCAAGCTAAGGGATTGGTGGTAAAATACATTGAAACATTGGTAAGATCCAGAGGCAATGTAAGTCGGTCGATGCAGCAGCAGATATTGGAATTCCTTGAGAAAGCTCTTGAACAGAGCCGGCAATTCATCTTACTTCTTGATCAGATATTAGCGGAAAGTAATGCTGTCCGAAGTAATCCGGTGGCACCTATTGTAATTAACCATATTCGTAGGGAATCAGAGTATTTCATCGGCATAGCACAGGCGGTACTCGATTATGCAAATAAATCCCGCTGACTAAAGAGCCCTCAGTCTAAGGGCTCTTTCAGCATAAAACAGCAAAAATACTACCGTTTTGTTTAAATTAAGGTATAATTGTTCTATAAGTTTTTGATTAGACCATTTGCAGTTAGGGTGATAATTCTGTAAAAGGGAGGCCTTAATTACGACAAATAAGCTATTTAAGAATTATAGATTTGTTTCTATAATGTCTTTTTCTTTACTTTTTGCATATTTACTGTCATTCCTGTTTGAAGGGCAGGTGCTTTATAGCCTGCTGGATTACTTTGATGTGCATTTTGGTACGTACATACTTGCTGCCATTATTGCTCATTTTTGGGGACTGCTTTTTTGTGGCTTCTTTACTAGAACTCTGCAGATGGCAAAACGCATTATGGTCTCAGGAATCCTCATATGCATAATTGCCACTTTACCTTTTTATTTTACTCCATCTCCGCTATGGTTTATTGGCTTGATAATCGCCGGTTTTGCCGGGGGATGCGCAGTTGCTGCATGGGGATATTTTCTCAAAATATTCACACCGAATAACGAGCGTATTAAATCCTGCGCCGATGTACTGATTTATTCCAATCTTATTATGATAGCTATAAATGTAGTGGCGATGAACGCCTCTCCCTATACTGGACTTACGCTTTCCATGATCTGTCTTATTTTCGGTGCAGTATTTGTATGGAGGTTACCTGTTGATTCAAATAAAACTGTAACGGGTTATGACATACAGAAACCTTCTGGAGATATAAGTAGGCCCATGCTGGTATTGTTCCTTTTTGTCTCGGTAATTACTGTTAATTCGGGTCTTATGTACCAGGTAATAAACCCATCGTTCGAGCATTTAACAGGTCTTGTAAGTTGGTATTGGGCGGTACCATATATTCTGGCCCTTGCGTTAATGAGAAATCTTCCTAAGAGAATAAAACACTCTTTGTTTTTATATATTGGTATGGGTATGATTATAGCTGCATTTATCACATTTATGGTTCTTGGGCGTGGTAATATAGATTATCTAATTATTGATACGTTGATGCTTGGAGCCTGCGGTATCTTCGATCTTTTTTGGTGGAGTATCATAGGGGAGATGCTGGACTATGCAAAAAATCCCGCCAAGGTTTTTGGTATTGGTCTTTCAGCTAATGTATTCGGTGTGCTAAGTGGAGATTTAATGGGAATGAGTATAACATCTATACAGCTTTCCACTGCTCAGGTAACGGTAATTGCGCTGACGGTTGTTTGCGTTACTCTCGTAATTCTACCGCCACTTAACCGACAACTTGTAATGCTGTTGAAAGGCCATGCTTATCTGATTACCTATGATCATATGAATGAAAAACAGCAGGAAACCGTTATAAGTCAGGCCAAAACTCTTAGCCCTTTGACGGTAAGGGAGAAAGAGGTCCTTCAGCTTATATTGTCCGGCAAATCGAACAAAAAAATTGCGGAAGAATTGTTAATCAGTGAGAGTACTGTAAAGACCCATGCAAGAAATATATACTCCAAGTATGGTGTGGCCAGCAGAGCGGAGCTTATCAGTACCATACTAAAAAACCAGACGCCCCTATCCTAAAACATGGGAATATATAGTTTTGGAGGTTATTAATTTGAAGAAAAACGTAACAACTACATTTTTCCTAACAACTTTGTTTATTTTATTGTTTGCTACTGTATCAAATGCTAACTCATCATGGCATTGGGTAACGGTTAGCCCTTTAAAGGTTTTACCTTTTGCAGTATTATTTACTCTGCTTATTGAGACGGCTACCATTGTCTTAGTCGGAAAAGTGGCAGATATAAAGAAATCCTTTATAGTAGTTACCTTAGCTAATATATTTTCATTTTTGGCGCCATACGTTTTTCGCGCATTTAGATTTATTCCGACAAGTGGGGGATTCAATTTACTGGATGCCTTTAATAAGGGCCCGTATTACATTGTGTTAGCTGGGTATTTGGCTTTAACACTTATAGTTGAGCTTCCCATAGTATATTTTTTACTTAGAAAAGAAGCAAAAGGTAAATGGGGCTTAATAATATCAATACTTACATCTAATATAATTACGACTTTAATTGTGGCATTATGTGAACGCCAGATCTGCATAGGTAAATGGTAGAAAGACTAGGCGACTAAGCAGTCTTTGGCCTTATTGGGAGACATTATCACAAGTCAACCACACCTATAAAATTCCTGTTTGACATGAAATAACCGCTGTGCTACAATATAACGGCAACCGCACGAAAAAGGGTTTTAAATCAGGTATGCTAATTACATTAGAATACTGTCCCTTATAGGCGAGATTGGTAGGAGGAGGTGCAATTTATGTACGCAGTTATTGAGACAGGTGGCAAGCAGTACAGAGTTCAGGAAGGCGATGTTGTCTTCGTTGAGAAGCTTACAGTTTCTGAAGGAGAAGAATATACTTTCGACAAAGTACTTGCAGTGTCAAAAGACGATGAGCTTTTAACAGGTAATCCTGTTGACGGAGCTACCGTTTCTGCTAAGGTGTTAGGTCAGGGCAAGGATAAGAAGATTATTGTCTTTAAGTACAAGCCTAAAAAGAACTATCGCAAAAAGCAGGGTCACAGACAGCCATACACAAAGCTTCAGATCGAAAAGATCAACTCATAAAGTTATGACCAGAGCTGTGATAAACCGTTTGAACAACGGAGATATTATTGGATTTAGTATTAAGGGTCATGCAGGAGCCAGAAGTAACGGAGAGTATGATATGGTATGCGCCGCAATATCGGTCATAGGATATACAACTCTTGGAGGATTGGAAGAGCTTTGT
>CAYUZC010000074.1:0-8982 GCA_964449525.1 uncultured Ruminiclostridium sp. | reverse complement strand
CGCAGTTATTACATTTAAACCCGCAGTTATTACATTTCACAACAAAAAAATTGGAAAGTGTAGTATATTCAATTCATAAAAACTAAACTTCCTCATATCATACTCAATTTATTGATACCCATCATTATAAGTTGAGTAGTTTGAAAATTGGGAAATATATAATTTTAGTGAAAGTTCTGCTCCCCCCGTAGAGTCACAAGAATTATGTAAGAATATTTTCCTGATATTCAAAAACTTTCTTTCTGCGTTATTTAGAATTGGCATTGTTTTACGCCATGCCAATTCTAAATAGATTTTTTCCTTGTTTGCAATAACAGTGGCGAATCTATAGCATCTCTTTGTTCCTGTGCCTATGATAAATTTTTGACAAAGAGGGAGAATGATGATTCAAAAGTTTTCTGATCAATTCACAGATTTCCTTCTATTCAAGGGAATCATAGAAAATGAAAATCGTGAAATATACGCATATGGATTTGTGGCGCTATTTTCAACTGTCATAAACATTATTATTTTAATTACAATCGGTTTAATTACTGGTTTATTATTTGAAACCATAATTTTTATGCTTATGTTTGGTGTTCTTAGAGTATATTGCGGAGGATATCATGCTCAATCAAATGTTTCTTGCATACTTATTTTTGTTATGATTTATGGGCTTTCAATGGCCGTAGTCAAATTTCTTCCTGCTGATTTTCATGGCACTTTTTCTTTAATTCTGGGGATAACCTCTTTTCTAATTATATTTCTTCTAGCCCCGATTGAGCATAAAAATAAGCCCTTCATTGGGGATGAGTACCGTAAATTCCGTATTATGTCTATTATTATTGCGGCAATAGAGTTAATGGCTCTTTGCTTTATTATCAAATTCTTCCCAGGTTCTATAGAAGTAGCATTGTTAATATCGCTTGCTATGCTAGGTGTAGCTTTTATTCTTATTCTAGCAAAAGTAACAGAAAAAAGGAGGTGAAAAATATGATAGGAATAATTGGAGGATTATTGGGTAAGGCAGTTGCAGCTTTGGCATTTTCCACGGCATTTCTAAGTAATTTTACTTGCTGCGTAGTATTTTTGAATCAACCAAAGGTACCTGAAAAGGTAAGAATGATGAAGCACTAAGCACTTTTATAAGCCAGTCTAAACGACAATTGCATTACATTAAAATATATTTCTCACTAAATATAAGAAGGCTCTCCGGCCCTATTATTGCAAATTAGGGCTGGGGATACTTTTTTTTGCTCAATATCAATGCTTGTGGCAATCATAGCTCAGCCAACGATTGATAACGGAAGGTTATAATGATATAGAATAAGTAATTGCAACAATTATATAGAAAGTAGGTAAAACATTTGAAAGGTTGTAATGATTTCTGCTATGATAACTTTATAGAAGAACAGAAGATAGTACTTAGGGATACCTGCTGTGATTCAGATAGAATTGACTTAAATTCGGTGGATGGAATGAATATAGCTATATGTGATGATGACAAAAGCTACCTGGAAATTTTCCTTGGCTACATAAAAAACTATTTAGCCTTGCAAGAAAAAAATTGTGAGGGTGTCGTTGTTGATTGCTATAACTGTGGAGAGCAATTAATAGAAGCATATGGAACCGGAAAAGCATATGATTTAATTTATTTGGACATAAAAATGAAGAATATAAGCGGATTTGATACTGCAAAAATCATAAGAGACTATGACAGCAGAGCATTAATTATATTTATTACTTCTCTTAAAGACTACATATTTAATAGTTTTGAATATCGTCCTTTTTGGTTTTTGATTAAACCTGTCTATGAAGAAAAGTTTGGTTATGTGTTTAAACAAGCGATAGCACAGATAAACGATATAAAAAACAAAAAACTCTCTTTTTATACGAGAGATCATGGTTTGATGAGTATTGAAACCAGCAGAATAATATATTTAGAAAGTATTCTTCGTAAAATTATTTTGTATACGAATAATCGTCAGTATACGTATTACGCGAATCTCAAGGAGGAAGAAGAAAAGCTGACAAAGTATAATTTTATCAGAATCCATAAGGGTTACTTAGTTAATATGGAATATATACAAAGAATAAACAAGTCAAATATTGTGCTTAACAATAATGTGGTTCTGCCGCTTAGCGAACACCGGATCAAAACGGTATTTGACAGTTTTACCAGTTATCTTGCGAGGTGTTCGATATGATACATAATGTAGCATGGCAGTTCATTGAATCATTCACTTCATTATTTGAAATTATTATTATACTAACTTTTTTATATGGATTTCTTGAACCCAAAGATACCAATCGTACCACGAAGATTGTTGTTTTTATTGTTGCATTTATACAATTATTTGTTGTCAGTTCGTTATTATACAATATTCCAAATGCGCTTATAGTTAATTTTCTTGCAATTTCGATACTCTTATCACTGGTTCTGTTTAAAGGTAAGATCAGTACTCAAATTTTTACCTGTGTTTTACTTTTGGCTATTCTTGTCGTAACAGAACTTGCTTCAGTCAGCATATTGGTTTTAAGCTTGAATTTAGAAGCCGGTATATTTCAGAATGACCCGGTCTTTAAACTTATCGGTGTTATTATTAAGAATATTTTGTCCTTTGTGGTGGTTAAAATTATTTGTAATTCTAAAAAATCATATTCCGCTGAAACCAGCAGAATTTATTTTGTTTTTCTCTTGGTAGTTCCGATAATTAGCATAATTGTTGCTCTAATTATACTTGATCTTGTTTTAATATATAATGTCGCAGAAATGCCTCTTGTTTTAATTGCGTATATAGGACTGATGTATGTTAACGCAATAGTATTTAGTATTTATGAAATGACCATGCGCCAGCTAGAAAAAAACTATAAGTATAAATTGGTTGAAAAACAGTTGGAGTATCAGCTTAATCATTACAATAAGCTTGCAGAGAATCGCGAGGCGCTTTCAGAGGTAATTCATGATTTTAAAAATCACCTAAATTGTATTCATAACCTTTACAAATATGAAAAAAAGAATGAATTAGGAAACTATATCGAAAATCTTATCAGTTTAACCGATACCGAAAAAATTGTTGATACCGGAAATCCCGTAATTGATGCAGTACTGAGCGAAAAGGCCGATATAGCGGATAAGCTGGGAATTAAGTTCAAAAGGGAGTTATACTTACCTTCAAATATAGAAATAAGGCATACAGATCTATGTATAGTTCTGGGCAATTCATTGGATAATGCAATCGAGGCTTGCAAACGCATAGCTGATGGTACTCTGATTAAGGAAATTAAGCTCACGATGAACTATCGTGATAAATATATGATAATTGTTGTTACCAATACATGCGAAAAACCTCCTATAAAATCCGGAAGGTTTTTCCGATCATCAAAGCCTTATCCCGAACTCCACGGACTTGGACTGCAAAGTATAGAACGGACAGTTAAAAAATACAACGGCAATATGGTTGTAAAATATGATTTGAATTTATTTGAACTCGAAATTGTTATGTCTACTGTTTAAGCATAGGCCAATATCTTTTTCATAAGGTTTTCACGTAAAAGTGTAAGCGCATCAAAATCTATATTTTTAATATAATACTTTTCAAGTTCATCATGGAAGGACTTTGCCATAGCAATGGACTCCACAGCTTTTTGAAAGATAGTGTCGGTATAGAGTCGATTGAAGTCAAGCTGGCGCTTAAAATCACTTATAATATCACTGTTATAAAACTCACTCATAAAATATGTTAAATGGTTTTCATTATTTATATCACTAATATCATGATATTCATTTGATGTGATAACAGATATCTTTAGCTCGGGTATAACGATATGCTCAATTTTCTCGGGAGACATTGGACAAAAATATATCTCAGTAAAAAATCCTTTGCTTACTGATTCCTCCTTTAAACTCTCAAGCACATTTTTAGTGCTACTTCCGGCAGGGGCGCATAAACGTATAACTTTATGGTCTATACAAAGGCTGTCTAAAAATTCCGAATTGCCCTTTGGAGTAATTGCGCTTGCAAAAAGAAGTCTTTGCTTCCCAGGTGTTTTAGATGGAGACCCTAATCCGAAAAGCTCAGTTTTAAGCTCATGTATAAAAATAGCCTCCCTACCTGTATCCAGAGCAAACTGAAAAATTGCTTCCGTATCTGTCTTAAGCTCGGAAGCAGATCTTAAGTACCGATAAGCTCTTTCAAAGCAATTCTTGATTTTGCTACTGATTTTAAATATTTCCTCTTTTGCCTCTATTATGCCATCTTCCTGCCAAAACTCTCCCAGATTTACTATTTCGTCTACAGCTCCGGGATATGTCGGATCTACAATATGTGGCGAGGTACCGTCAATAATTGCAATGAAAAGCTTGGGTATAACAACTCCGTCAAGGCTGTTATTGTCGCTTGAACAATGCATGAATTCAACATCATATCCCTGCTTAGCCAGATCGAGCCCGATTTTTTTCATTATGGTGCTTTTACCTGTACCCGGACCACCTTTTAGAATGAATAAGCGATTGGCTGTGCTATAGTCAATTATATATTTGTAATAACTATAAAAACCTAGTGGAGTATTTCCGCCCGGAAACATGTGTCTGATTTTTCCTTCAATCATCAATTTAACCTCTGATGCCAAATTATTTTCTTATAGTGTATTCATAATCTTAACGATTTATTATATAAATTTTTGTTGTAAGTAAAATCTCACAAGTAATTTGAAAGGACAAAGCAATCTCTTGTTTGTATAAAAGCTTTTTTTCATAGCGATAATGCATTATAATTATCAATAGACATTATTTTAGAAAATATGAGAGGGATGGACAATAAAATGGCGGTAAGAAGGGTTTATGTTGAAAAGAAGCATGGATTTGACGTTGAGGCGTCAAAACTATATTCGGAAATTTCTGATAATTTGCTCATTCAAGGATTAACAAAGGTTAGAATTTTTCAACGATATGATATAGAGGGAATAACTGACAGAGACTATGAAAAAGCAAAAATAACAGTATTTTCTGAGCCGCCGGTTGATAATATATATGAAGAAAACCTTAGTATTCCGGAAACAGATCGGATTATAGCTATTGAATATCTACCCGGTCAATACGATCAGAGAGCCGATTCCGCGGCTCAATGCGTTCAGTTTATAACACACGGTGAAAGACCTGATGTAAAAGTAGCAAAGCTTATTTTGTTATCAGGTGAAATCTCAGATACAGATTATCAAAAAATCATTGGCCTCGTAATAAATCCTGTTGAAGCACGTCAAGCTACACTGGAAAAGCCCGAGACTTTGAGGGACGATTACCCTGTCCCGGAAGATGTTAAAACAGTTGATGGCTTTATAGAAATGCCCGTTGAAGAGTTAAAGGTATTGATGGATAATATGGGTTTTGCAATGTCCTTCGATGATTTGAGTTTCTGTCAGGAGTATTTCAGGGATGTTGAGGAACGTAACCCTAACATTACAGAGCTCCGCATGATTGATACGTATTGGTCAGACCATTGCAGACATACAACCTTTTTAACCGAGATTCAGGATGTTGAATTTGGATTAAATCCCATTGCTCAGAAAACAAAAGATGTTTATGAAAATTATATAGAAATAAGAAAACAGGTATATGGCAAGAGGGAGAAAGACATAACTCTGATGGATATTGCCACCCTTGCAATGAAGTACCTTAAAAAAACCGGTGACCTTGATAATCTCGATGAATCGGAAGAAATCAATGCTTGTAGCATAGTTGTAAGAGCAGTAGTTGATGATAAAACTGAAGAATGGCTGGTTATGTTTAAAAACGAGACTCATAACCACCCAACCGAGATCGAGCCATTTGGCGGAGCAGCCACATGCTTAGGAGGAGCTATCCGAGATCCCTTATCCGGTCGCTCCTATGTATATCAGGCTATGCGTGTGACAGGTTCGGCAGACCCTAGAACTCCTCTTGACAGAACCTTGCCAGGTAAGCTTCCTCAAAGAGTTATTACAACAAGAGCAGCACAGGGATACAGCTCATATGGTAATCAAATTGGTCTTTCCACAGGTAAGGTTACCGAGATTTATCATGATGATTATGTTGCAAAAAGAATGGAAATCGGGGCGGTGGTAGGTGCCGTTCCTAAAAACAATGTTGTGAGAAAAATTCCCGAATCGGGAGATATAATAATACTCTTAGGTGGACGTACAGGCAGAGACGGCTGTGGAGGTGCTACCGGTTCATCAAAAGAGCATACTGACGAGTCTCTGACCACTTGCGGTGCAGAGGTTCAAAAGGGTAACCCTCCCACAGAAAGAAAGATTCAGCGCCTTTTTAGAAAACCGGTTGTTACCAAAATGATTAAAAGGTGTAATGACTTTGGCGCAGGCGGAGTTTCTGTAGCAATAGGTGAGCTGGCAGACAGTCTTGCAATTAATCTGGACGCAATCTTAAAAAAATATGAAGGTCTCGATGGTACGGAATTAGCTATATCAGAATCCCAGGAAAGAATGGCGGTTGTAGTCGCTCCTGAAAATGCAGAGAGATTCATTGAGGAAGCCCGAAAAGAAAATTTAGAAGCGACAATGGTTGCGGTTGTTGATGATTCTGGAAGACTGAGTATGAGTTGGCGAGGTAAAACTATAGTTGACTTGAGCCGTGATTTTCTGAACACCAACGGAGTCAAACAAAGTACATCAGTAAAGGTAAATGGAGCGGAGCTTTCGGATAATACTATTGAGGCTGTTTCTCCTTCTATAGAAAAGTATAGAGATGAACCCTTAAAGGCTTGGACCAAAAACTTGGAAAGGTTGAATGTATGTAGTCAGAAGGGGTTAGGGGAATGCTTTGACAGCACTATAGGCGCCGGTACCGTTCAAATGCCATTCGGAGGCAAGTACCAGCTTACACCTACCGAGGGAATGGTTGCGAAGCTACCTGTGGAAAATAGCAAGACCACAACCGGTACAATAATGACCTATGGCTTTGACCCTGTGATATCAAAGTGGAGTCCATTCCATGGCGCAATTTATGCCATAGTGGAATCTCTCGCCCGTCTTGTTGCGATAGGTGGGGATTACAAACAGGCAAGACTGACACTTCAGGAATACTTTGAAAAATTAGGTACGGATCCGGAAAAATGGGGAAAACCTTTGTCAGCTTTGTTAGGTGCTTTTCATGTACAGAATGAACTGAAAGTGGCTGCAATCGGCGGAAAGGACAGTATGTCGGGAACTTTCAATGATATACATGTTCCCCCAACATTGGTTTCCTTTGCTTTGGCTCCTACAGATGTTACAAATGTAATTTCACCTGAATTCAAAAAAATAGGGAGTTCCCTAGTGCTTCTTTCTATAAAAAATGATGAACTTCTCCTTCCTGATTTTAATGAGATTGATAAAACCTTTTCTACAATAAATACCTTGATAAAGGATAAAGTGATTTTATCGGCATCCTCTCTGAAAGTCGGCGGTCTGGCAGAGGCTTTATGTAAGATGGCCTTCGGTAACGGTATCGGAGTTAAACTGGAAGATTTGAACTTTGATCGTCTTTTCAAGCTTGAATACGGTGCAATTCTAGTTGAGATTGATAAAGAAAATGACATATCGAATCTGTTTGCCGGCCTCAATTATACGGTTGTCGGAGAAACTATTTTAGAACCTGCCATAATAACAGCAAATGGTAATGTATCTCTTAAGAATCTTCAAGTAGCCTGGGAGGGCTCACTTGAAAAGATATTCCCTACTAAAACTGACGGTGATACAAGCAGAGTAAAATCCATTAACAATAATCTTGGGAAAAAGTACAAAAAAGAAATCCATATAGCACGACCAAGAGCGTTTATACCGGTATTCCCGGGTACAAACTGTGAATATGATGTCAAGCGTAAACTCGATGAAGCAGGTGCTATATCAGAAATTATGGTATTAAAGAATCTCACAGCTCATGAAATTGAAGATTCTATTACCGAAATGAAGAAACGTATAGATGAAAGTAATATTATTATGATTCCCGGTGGATTCAGCGCAGGGGATGAGCCGGAAGGCTCAGGAAAATTTATTGCCACTGTTTTCAGGAATCCTTATATTGCAGAGGCCGTTATGGATCTTATAAATAACAGAGATGGTCTTATATTGGGAATTTGCAATGGCTTTCAGGCTCTTGTCAAATTAGGGCTACTTCCCTACGGGGAAATAAGGGCTCTTGATGAAGAGTGTCCCACGTTGACATTTAATACCATAGGTCGCCATGTGTCTTCATTGATTAATACAAGGGTAGCCTCCAACATATCGCCTTGGCTTTCTAAGGTACAAGTCGGAGATGTTTATACCGTGGCTGTTTCCCACGGAGAAGGCAGATTCGTCGCGAGTCCTTCCGTCTTGAAAGAATTGGAAGCGAATGGGCAAATTGCTACTCAGTATGTAGATGCTGAGGGTAACCCAACAATGGACATCAGGTACAATCCCAACGGTTCTATAATGGCGATTGAAGGCATAACCAGCAAGGATGGCAGGATTTTTGGAAAGATGGCTCACGATGAGCGATATACTTCCAACACCTTTATGAATGTCCCAGGGAAAAAAGATCAGAAAATATTTGAATCAGGTGTTGAATATTTTCTATAAGCAGTGGCATATAGTGAGGGTAAAGGGAATCCACATAAAAGGGTTTTCCTCTATAAAAGCCTTGTTATTTATTATGATATTTTTATCAGCCATTTTGTCCTCATGCGGGAGACTGAGTATGGAAGGAATAGAACCGCGGAATCAGAATGCTTATAATCCTGTGGAAGAAAATGAGCCACATACGGCTACAAATATTGTAAATCCGTATGTGCCTTATACTTTCGAGCAAATGAAGGATGAAAGCATTAAGTTGGCCGAGTTATACCCTGAAATAATTACTCTCGGTAGCATTGGAAACTCTGTGGAAGGACGGGAGCTCACTTTAATTCAGCTTGGTAAGGGCGATTTAAAAATAATTTTATGCGGGTCACATCATGCAAGGGAATACATTACAAGCTCTTATTTGAT
>CAYUZC010000073.1:0-9047 GCA_964449525.1 uncultured Ruminiclostridium sp. | reverse complement strand
AAAAAATATCAGGATAAGTCTTTTCTTCTTTTCCCTACAGTAAATTAACGCTATCTTAATTCTGCCTCATAATTGTACCTCAAAGAAAAGCAATGTATAATTATAAAAACAGTATGGGTAACATATTCAAAAAAGGGGGATTACTATGTTAACCTTTAGGGAACTTTATAATAGGTTGGTCAAGGCTTCTCTAAATGAAAGCCTGGACGATGAGATTAAGAATATAAGAATTGATTCTGAATATAATGAGGAAGACTTAAATCGGATACTCCATCCTGAAGGCTTTCCGTCGGTTATCAGAACAGGGGCTTGTGACAGTTGTTCCTCAAAAAGCAGTCCCGCTTGTGAAGTAGCTTGTCTTTTTTCGGCTATAAAAAGGGATGAGAATGGCAAAGTTATGGTTGATCAAAACAACTGTACCGGCTGTGGGCGTTGTCTGGAAGTATGTGAAAACAAGGGTATAGTTGAAAGAAAGGATTTAATCCCGATTCTTGAATTATTGCATACTAAATCAGTCCCTGTATATGCAATGATTGCTCCTGCGTTTAACGGACAATTCACTCTTGATGTAACCGCTGGAAAGCTACGATCCGCCTTTAAGTGCCTTGGCTTTTACGGCATGCTTGAGGTGGCATTATTCGCAGATATACTTACTCTTAAAGAAGCATTGGAATTTGATCGCACCATAAAAGATGATAAGGATTTTATGCTTACAAGCTGTTGCTGCCCAATATGGGTAGCAATGATTAAGAAGATCTATCACGATTTGGTACCCCACATGCCACCCTCGGTATCGCCTATGGTTGCTTGTGGAAGAGCTATTAAGCGCATTCACCCCAATGCCGTGACAGTTTTTATCGGCCCTTGTATTGCAAAAAAGGCTGAGGCTAGAGAGCCGGATATAAAAGACGCGGTGGACTATGTCCTTACCTTTCAGGAAATAAAAGAGCTATTTGATCTGGCTGAGATTGATTTTTCTTCTTTACCCGAAGATTTAAGAGACCACTCATCTAAAGCAGGTCGAATATATGCACGAACCGGAGGAGTCAGTGAAGCTGTGCAAAGCACTCTTAATCGTCTGAATCCCGGCAGAAAAATACCTTTGAGAGCAGCACAAGCCAATGGAGCCGTTGAATGCAAACGATTATTAAAAGACATTACCGAGGGAAAAATAACAGCTAACTTCATGGAGGGAATGGGATGCATCGGAGGCTGTGTAGGTGGACCAAAAGCTATTATTCCGTACAAAGAAGGTACTAATCATGTAATTGAATATGGAGATCTTGCCACATACAAAACTCCCATTGATAACCCTCATGCCATTGAACTGTTGGAAAAGTTAGGTTTCCACAGCATCGAAGATTTACTTGAAAGGGATAATTTATTTATAAGGCAATTTGCAAGGCCTGCAGATAAGAATCAATAAAATATTCAGGGTGGTGCTTACTATTTTTATATCTGTTAGTAGCTTGTACGCATACTATATAACAGGAATAAATTTAGGAGTATACTATGAAATTAACACCTTTTGTAGATGCCCTTCCGATACCACGGGTGCTAAAGCCTGTAGAAGCTTGTAAAGATAGCACCTACTATGAAGTAAGAATGCAAGACTTTTTTCACCAATTCCATAGCGAATTGGTCCCTACAAAGGTCTGGGGATATGAGGGACAAATTCCGGGTCCTGTTATTGAGACTGAGGAAGGTCTATGGATAAATAACATTTCAGATGAAAAGCACATATTGCCTGTTGATCATACTCTTCACGGATCCCAAGAGGGTATGCCGGAAGTAAGGACAGTTGTTCACTTGCACGGCGCAGAAGTAGAGCCTGAGAGTGACGGGTACCCCGATGCCTGGTACACCAAGGATTTTGAAATGTGCGGCCCGCGCTTTACTCAAAAAATATATACATATCCAAACAATCAACGTGCGGCAACACTATGGTATCATGACCATTCCATCGGCATTACCAGATTAAATGTATATGCAGGTTTGGCAGGTATGTACATAATCCGCAACGAAGAGGAGCGCGCGCTTAATTTACCTTCCGGCGTCTTTGAGATACCCCTGATTCTTCAGGATAAGACCTTTAATGATGATAGTTCTTTATTCTATCCAAGCAATGTACCAGACCCTCCTCCGACATACCCGGAGGCATCCATTACGCCCGGCTTTGCAGGAGATACAATTATTGTAAACGGAAAGGCCTGGCCCTATCTAGATGTGGAACAGAGAAAATATCGTTTCCGTATTTTAAATGGTTCCAATGAAAGATTCTACAGAATGAGCTTATCTTCCGGACAGGAGTTTATCCAGATTGGTTCAGATGGTGGTTTGTTAAGAAGGCCTGTTAGTATGGATGAGATTATAATAGCGCCCTCTGAGCGCGTGGACTTGGTTATTGACTTTGCAGATCAGCCTGTAGGTACAAATATTACACTAACCAATACGGCCAGAACACCTTTTGACTTTGGTGCTCCGCCCGACCCTGAAAGTGATGGACTTATAATGCAATTCAGAGTTAAAGAAAATACTTCCGGTGAAGATACAAGCACTGTACCCCGATTCCTAAGTCATATAAAAAAGTATAAGGAAAAAGACGTATGCCAAATAAGAGACATAACCATTGACGTAGGAATAGATAGATTTAATCGCTTACTTTTCATGTTAAATAATCGTGAATTTATGGGTGGTATCGTCGAAGAACCTGTTATCGGAGAATTAGAATGTTGGAGAATTATCAACACCGGCCTAGGAGTCCATCCTATTCATATTCATCAGATCCAATTTCAGTTACTTGACCGAACACCCATTGATGCAGATGCGTACAATCAGACAGGCCAGCTCATATTTACTGGTGAGCCTATACCGCCTCCGGCAAATGAAAGTGGCTGGAAAGATATAATTCAGGCATATCCGGGACAAGTAACCCGACTACTGATTAGATTCGGACCTTTTACGGGAAGACATGTATACCACTGCCATATATTGGAGCATGAAGATCACGATATGATGAGGCCTTTTGATGTTGTCAAGAAAGGATGCAAACATTTCTATTGCAATGATTGTGATGATAGTGATGAATACGATGATTACAAAGATTGTGGCGAGGAATGCTCTAATTGCTATAAGATTGACTGGGAAGGGCTAATATACCATGACATAGATTCTATGAATGAATAAAATATTAAGGACAAGGAAGCAGTTTCCTTGTCCTTTCATCTTATAAAAAGCCTAGTGAGACTCCACATGGTTATCCCTTATTTACATTATCTGCGGATTGATTTTGTTTTTTGGCTCATTGTAGCTGTTTAGGCTGTACTCTGATGGGCCTTCCAGTACATTGCCTTTGTAATCAAATCTGGAGCCATGGCATGGGCAGTCCCATGACTTTTCCTGTGAATTCCACTTTAGCTCACAGCTCATATGGGGACAGGTGGTGTCTACAAGATAAATATTATCCTCTTCATCGCGATAAAAGCCACAACGTTTCCCACCTACATTTACTATTACTCCAGTACCTTTCTCCTCGGGAAGCTCAGTTTCACCCAGTGTCAGCTTTCCCGAAATCCATTGCACAGCCATATCGGTATTTTCCTTTAGGAAATTGAATGAGACAAAGTCTTTAACCCGTAAGTGAGTGAACAATTCTTCATATGGAGATGTGCCCTCAATAATGAGATCTTTAATGAGTATGGCCGAAGCTATACTGTTGGTAAGACCCCATTTTCTGAACCCCGTGGCTATAAAAATGTTCTTATTATCAGAGTTAATATATCCCGCATATGGAATATAATCATGGGGAATGTAATCTTGAGCTGACCATTCATATTTTATAGCGTCGGTGTTAAATGTCGCTTTTGCATAATCCTTAAGTTTTTGATAATGATTATCATCTTTGTGTCCTACTTTATGATTCTCACCTGATATCATTAAGATCTTCTCCTCAGGGATATACCTCAATGAAATGGTAGGGTCCTCAGCATTAATAAAATGTGCCTCCGGGAAAGAATCCATCTCAATACCTATAATATAGCTTCTTTCCGGCTTAAGGCGTGAAAAATAGAAGCCTCTTCCGTCATAGCATGGATAGTGCGACGCAATAATAACATTCTTAGCAGTTATTTTATTCTTGTTTTTAGTTTCAATTACACATTCCTTGCCCGGATGAAAGTCGACAACCCTGGTGTTTTCGTATATACGCCCACCTTTTTTTATTGCCTGCTCAACCAATCCGTCTAAAAATCGCTTTGGATGGAACTGAGCTTGGTTATTCATCTTTAAAGCGCACAAAACATCAATAGAAAGAGGTATTTCCTTTTCAAAGGAACAATCCAGCCCCATTTGCTGATAGAGCTCAAACTCCTTCTCCAGCTTGCTTTCATATTCAGGCGACTGTGTAAAAAGATATGCAGGAAGCCTTTTAAACTGACAATCTATATTATATTTTCGCGTAGCGTCCTCTATGAAGTTAATTGCTTCGGCATTTGCTTTATAGTATTTCTTTGCTATATCTATTCCATAATTCTTTTCAATTTTTGAATATACATAGCCGTGCTGGGCAGTAGCCTTTCCTGTATTTCTGCCGGTAGTTCCATAACCTACTCGATTGGCATCAATAAGTGTGACATTTAAGCCTGCCTCGGCCAGCAGATACAAACAAGTAATACCAGCCAAGCCTCCACCAATTATCAAATGATCTGTTGATATATCTTCTTTTAATGGTTCAAAATTTATTCCTTCAGAGCTTGATATCCAGTATGGTGTATTCATAAACATTATCTCCTTTAACTGTTCAATCACACTTTATTGTGTGACAATAAAAGAAAATAATACAAACACACTAAAAATATTAATTATTTTTAAGATAAAATATCCAAACCAAAGCTATTTGTATGACAATAATCGTCGGAATCCCCAACATAAACGAACCATGCTTAGTCTTGTGTCTGAAAAAAAACATGGAAGCGTATATACCGACCGATCCTCCAATCGCTGCAAGGAGAAACAAAATCTTTTCCGGTATTCTGCTTCGGTTATGAATGGCCGCACTTTTGTCAAAACCTGATACACAAAATGCTACTACATTGACAATTAAGATGTAAGTAATTAATAATTCCATATTTCCCCCAATTTTTCGACAGACCGGTTACTCACATAAGCGGTGCAAAAAGTCTTAAAAAACCTCTGGCAATACGCTTTAATGGTTTGATACTCAAGCAATCTTCAAGAGTGATTTCCTGGCATTTTTCAAATGTGTGGATAAAATCATCCTTAATATCCTCTATCGATTTAGTTTTATACAACCATACACCACACTCAAAGTGGAAGTATAAGCTTCGGTAGTCGAGGTTAATTGAACCAACGGTTCCTAAAACATCATCGCAAATAAAAGCTTTTGAGTGAAGAAAGCCGGGGCTATACTCAAAAATTCTAACTCCTGCTTCGATGAGAATTTCATAATAGGATTGGGTCACCCAAAAAACATACCATTTATCCGGAATATGCGGAGTTACAATTCTGACATCTACGCCACTTTTTGCCGCCAATTTAAGAGTAGTTATCATCTCATGATCTAAAACAAGATATGGTGTAAAGATGTAAACATAATCTCTGGCTCTGCTTATCATGTTTATATAAGTATATTCACCTACCGGTTCATTGTCTAAGGGGCTATCTCCATAAGGTTGAATATATCCGTCCGATTCATATAAGCCATCACAGACTGAGCATGCTTTAAGCGAGTCATAGTCTTCAGGTTCATTTGAAAGATATGCCCAGAGTTGCAAAAACATTACTGTCATATTCCAAGCCGCCTCACCTCTTACCAAAATAGCTGAATCCTTCCAATGCCCGTATTTTTCATGAGCGTTTATATACTCGTCTGCAAGATTAATACCTCCGGTAAATGCTGTATGTCCATCAATTACTATAATTTTTCTATGATCTCTATTGTTCATTCTGATTTCCAGCAATGGAGTGAATGGATTGAATACAAAGCATTTTATTCCCTTTTCCCGAAGCATTTTGTAATACTTGTATGGAAGGGAGGTAAGGCAACCCGCATCATCATACATAACCCGAACATCGACACCTTTAGCTGCCTTTTCTTCAAGAATATTCAAAATAGTATTCCACATCAGACCTTCACGGATTATAAAAGTCTCTATAAATATAAATTTTTCTGCTCTTTTGAGTTCTTCGATAAATGAGACAAAAAACTCTTCGCCGGATGAATAGTATATAGATTTCGAATTATCGTAAACCGGGAATCCGGAAGCCTTTAATATATATCTGGACTGATTTGCAACACTTTTATCTTGTTTATCAAGTTCATCCATAATATGTGTGCGCTGCTTCAAAAGGGGTAATGCTCTTTTAAGTGAAGCATCTATTTTATTACGAAATTGTTTATTTCCACCGTTGGATCTTAAAAGAATATATAAAATACCCCCGAAAACCGGGAAAATAAGTATAGGAATAACCCAAGCCAGCTTATGAGCAGGATTGCTTCTTTGGCTTGCAATAAAAAACACAACAACCAGACTCAATACCCCAAAGGTAAAGTAAAGAAAAATAAAAGAGGTACTAAGCTTAACAGTAAGAAGTATTAACAGCCCTATTTGAAGTATCATTAGCACAGCCATAATAACAAGTCTGCTGAATATTACTCTTAATACCTTTTTCAAATTTTTTCTCCTTAATTTTCAATGTGTAAACTTCAATTTATTATATCATAAGCTCCGCATAGTATTTTTATTTCTATTATTAAGCATAAATACTATTATTAAATTTTTGATTAAAAATTAACCTTATTAAAATTTTGTCATTTTTCTTCCCTCATTTTAACACGCAAGTTTTATCTTTTTTTGCTCACACTATTTCAAGGACATCTTTTTTGATGTGTTAAATTCTTTCGGCAAGGAGGTGATAAAAAATGTCTAGGCCCAAAACGCCTATTGTCCCTTCGAGCCGTGAAGCTTTGACTAAATTCAAACTAGAGTGTGCCGAGGAAATCGGTCATCTTCAATATTGTAAAGAAAACAATGATCATTATAAAGGCGATCTTCCTTCAAGCCAAAATGGTCATGAAGGAGGCCCTATTGGTGGTCAAATGGTTAAGCGAATGATTGAGATGGCCGAAAATAGCATGAAATAGTTTATAAGCATGGTGAAAGGAGAAAATAATGGACGACAACAGACAGAAGAACAGAAATAAGGAAAACAACAATAACAACAACAACAATAATAATAATAATAACAACAGAGACAACAGGAACAATTGCAATAACGAGGAAAGAGAAAATAACAGAGAGTAATTAACTCATTAATACTGAACTCAGCGCTTAATAGCTGAACTACTGGCGCAAAGCATGTAAATCCACATGCTTTGCGCTATTTTATATAGATTCTTTATTCGGCTTCGTTCCATTCAGAATGACGATGTCAACCCTCTATTAGGTAAACCTTGCGCGGGCGCTATTGCAGTTTCCTTTATTTGCTACTTTCGGTATAAAAACTTGTAACATATCTAGAAAATCTATATACTTAGTTTTAATGGTTAATATCCGTAACCACTAAATAAGGGGGTAAACCTATGATACAAAGAAAAAGACGTTTTGGAGACCGCTATGACGGCAGAAAACTCAGATCCCTTGATCCGTTTTATAAGATTATCCCATATATTATGAAAACCCGTATTGATGCTCAAAACTACTTTGAGGAAAAAATAGAAATCAGTAATACCGAGACTTTTATAATAAAGAAGCGAAAGGAAACAGGCGAACGAGTTTCTTTTCTTCATGTTATTATCGCCGCAATGGTACGTACTATATCCCAAAAGCCCGGGCTTAACAGATTTGTGGCAGGACAGAAAATTTTCGCCCGTAATGAAATTTTAATATCCTTTGTTCTAAAAAAGGAATTCAATGAAGAAAGCCCCGAGACAACTCTAAAGGTAAAGTTCAATACCAACGATACATTTATGGATATTGTCAGGAAGGTTAATTCGGCAATAGAAGAAAATAGCGATTTAGATTCTACGAATGATACAGACAAGCTTGCTAAGCTAATTATGGCTATACCGGGTCAGCTTGTCAGATTTTTGGTGTGGGGTTTAAGATGCTTAGATTACATAGGCCTTATGCCAAAAATAATAAACAGGCTGAGCCCTTTCCACACCAGCGTTTTTATTACAGATTTGGGCTCGATAGGTATTCAGCCTGTGTATCACCATTTATATGATTTTGGAACAACAAGCTCCTTTATATCTTTTGGTATAAAAATGAAAGAAAAGGTCATTAATTCGAGTAATGAAATTACAAACAAAAAGTACGTGCGACTTTGTGTTGTAACAGATGAGAGGATTGTTGACGGACACTATTTTGCAACTGCCTTCAAGCTATACCGCAATTTGATAAAAAGCCCGGAGCCTCTTGACCAACCACCCGAACAAATTTACGATGATGTTGATTAATATTATATATTGACCCTTTTCCAAAATGTCGGGGCAAAAAGTATTAACATCGGATATATTTCCAGCCTTCCAAAGAGCATGGTTAATGAGAACACAATCTTGCTCAATACCGAATAGTCTGCGAAATTACCCATTGGTCCAACAATTCCAAGGCCGGGCCCTATATTATTTATTGTGGCGGCAACGGCTGTAAAATTGGATACCATATCAAAACCATCCAGCGAAACCAGAAGAAGTGATATTGTGAAAAGAATAATGCTAATGAAAAAATAGTTCATAACACCATACAACACATCGCCCTCAACAGTTTTGCCGGCATACTTTACCGTATAAACAGACCTTGGATGTATGATTCTTCTTACCTCACGTTTTATAGTCTTAAAAAGTAAAAGAAAACGAATACATTTTATACCGCCACCGGTAGATCCGGCACTAGCGCCGATAAACATCAGAACCACAAGGATGGATTTACTGAAAGCAGGCCAAACATCAAAATTAGTCGATGCAAACCCTGTAGTTGTCATTATAGAGCTCACCTGGAAAGAAGAATGGCGAAGGCTCTCCCAAA
>CAYUZC010000072.1:0-9138 GCA_964449525.1 uncultured Ruminiclostridium sp. | reverse complement strand
AGGCAGCAATTACAAGCATAGGAAAAATATCATGAAAAAGACTACTGTGAAAAACTCGAAAAGCATACCCGAAAAAAAGAGCGCTCAGGATAAGCCCAGCAGCATAAAACTCAAAAAGAGAGAGTTTTTTATGCTTCTTGTCTTTACTTCTGCGTTGCTTTTTTTAATATACCGCATAGGTTTTATTCAATTTGTTAAAGGCGAAGAATATCAAAAAATGGCCTATAGCAATCAGACTCAAAAAAGACAAATCAACCCTAAAAGAGGGACTATTTATGACAGAAATGGCAAAGGGCTTGCCATAAGCGCATCAGTCGATACGGTTGGAGTAAACCCAAAGGAACTCAGAGACGAGGTTGACGGAGATGAAACAAAACTACGTTCCATCGCCAATGATTTGGGAACCATTTTGGAAATGGATTCGGAAACCATAATGAAAAAATTCCTAGCTAATTCACGGTTCGAGTTTATAAAGAGAAAGATTGACCGTGAAATTGGTACGAAGGTCAAATCCTACGTGTCAGATGCCGGTCTCTGGAGTATTTACATAGATGAAGATTCAAAAAGATATTATCCTAAAGGCAATCTCGCTTCCCATGTCCTTGGTTTTACAGGTAATGATGAACAAGGGCTCAACGGTATCGAGCTGGTACTTGAAAGTACTCTTAAGGGTGTTCAGGGAAAAATAATGAACGAGGTAGATGTCTTGGGGCGTCAAATCAGCTTTTCCAAGGAACGCTATATCGACGCCATAGATGGCTATGATGTATATCTTACAATAGATGAAACAATTCAATATTTGGCTGAAAAGGCAATGGATCAGGCAGTTCTGGATTATAACCTGAAACGGGGTGCCACATGTATAGTTATGGATCCAAATAACGCCGAGGTTCTGGCGATGGTATCAAAACCGGATTTCGATCCAAATAACCCGGATGCTTTACCTTGGGGGATTTTAGATGAAGATTGGGATGGATTTAATGATTCAGAGGACAGTAATTATCTTTGGCAGACGGTGTTCAGAAATAAGGCAGTCATGGATACATATGAGCCCGGTTCGGTTTTCAAGGCCATCACCACTTCTGCAGCAATAGAGGAGAATGTTGTAAAGCTGGACACTCCTGAGATTTGTAAGCCTATTTCTTTGGCCGGTCATACCATAAATTGCTGGAGGAAGGGTGGACACGGGCCTGAGGATTTTTTACACGCAGTATATAATTCATGCAATCCGGTTTTTGTTAAAACAGGCTTAGACCTTGGTATTGATAAATTTTATAGTTATTTCCGTCTTTTCGGATTTACAGAAAGAACCGGCATAGAGCTTCAGGGCGAGCCTGCCGATGAAGAGTATAAGAACCTTCAACATAGAGACCCTAAAGAAATAGATCTTGCGGTTTCATCCTTTGGACAGCGTTTTCAGGTAAGTCCAATTCAAATGATTACTGCGTACTCCGCTATAGCAAATGGGGGAAATCTATTGAAACCCACAATAATAAAGCAGATAAGCGATAGTGAAGGCAATATAATAAAAAAGGTTGAGCCACAGGTTGTCAGAAAGGTTATATCCGAGCAAACTGCACAGACTGTTCGCGAAGTTCTGGAGGGTGTTGTATCCGAAGGAACAGGTAAGAATGCATATGTTTCTGGCTACCGAATAGGAGGAAAGACAGGAACATCACAAACACTGCAAACTGATTCGGAAGGCCGTTATATAGTATCTTTTATGTCTTTTGCCCCGGCAAATAAACCTGAAATTTGTGTACTGGTTGTACTGGATCATCCTCAAAATGAGATGCATTTAAGATCGGGTGGTATACTGGCCGCTCCCGTGGCCGGAAAATTAACTGAGGAGATTCTTAAATATCTGCAAGTAGAGAGAGAATACACTGAAAAAGACAAACAAGAAATGGCTCAGGAAGTATATGTGCCTAATGTTACAGGGCTTACTGTAGCAATGGCCGAAGAAAAGCTGAAAGCATTTGGTCTTAAGTTTATCCGGGAAGGCGAACAAACGGATCCGGATGCAATTGTATATGGTCAAACACCTAAAGCTGACTTTTCTATCCCTCAGAATTCAACTGTAATTTTATATACCGATGAAAATCAAGCCGAGACATCGGTTGCAATGCCGGATCTTAAAGACAGAACTGTTACAGAAGCTATCGAAGCTTTAGAGAGAGTAGGTCTAAATATCCGTATACGAGGCAGCGGAATGGCTCAAAAGCAGGAATATCCGGCCGGGACACAACTTAGCAAGGGCCAGGTGGTAGAGATTAGTTTCGTGGAAATGATAGGGGATTAAAGCTAATAGGATATAATTTATATATGTTGGTTCATGCCTAATGAATGAATCGGAAGAATTGCTCTTGCTTCCTAACTGTGGTAATAATAATGGTATATAGAGAGGTGTATTATATATGTTGTTAAATGAGTTGTTAAAAAACATAGAGGTCTTAAAGATAAGCGGAAGTGATGATATTGACATCAGAGGTGTGACTTATGACTCGCGAAAATCCCTGCCTGATTATCTCTTTATATGTATAGATGGTTTCGCCGCCGACGGTCATTATTTTGCCCAGCAGGCGGTGGATAACGGTGCCACAGCGATTGTTGTAGAGAAGGATATTTCTATAATAGGAGATGCAGTTATTATAAAAGTTCCAAATACCCGTGAGGCTTTAGCCGGTATATCGGCACAATGGTTTGGCAATCCTTCAAAGGATATGAAGCTAATTGGTATAACCGGTACTAAGGGCAAAACTACAACCACTTATATGGTAAGGTCAATTTTGGAGAAAGCGGGAAGCACTGTAGGCCTTATAGGTACTGTTGCAAATTGTATCGGCAATGAAAAAATCCCTTCAAGAAGAACCACTCCCGAATCATATGATCTTCAGGAAATGTTTGAAAAAATGCAGGATAAAGGCGCTGACACTGTGGTTATGGAAGTATCCTCACAGGGTCTTAAGCTACACCGGGTAGCTTCGTGTGATTTTGATATCGGTGTATTTACAAACTTCTCAAAGGATCATATTGGGGGCTTTGAGCACCCTGATATGGAGGATTATTTCAATTCCAAAAAGAAGCTGTTTATGCTTTGCAAAAAAGGCATAGTTAATTTAGATTCACCGCAAGGAGAGATAATAGCCCGAGAAGCAAAATGTGAGATATACACATATGCCGTTAAAAATGAAGCCGATATTAAGGCAAAAAATATAATAACACATTCCGATTCGGTTGAATTTGAATGTGTGACGCCTTGGTTTACAGAGACATTTAAGGTTTCTGTACCCGGATTATTCAGCGTTTACAATGCCTTGGCTACTATTTCAATATGTGGCATTATTGGAGTCTCACCACAGGCTATAAGGGATGGGCTAATGAATGTGCAAATACCCGGACGCGCAGAGGTGGTTCCCACACCGGGAAAACCATATACCGTTATGATTGATTATGCTCATTCGCCTGACAGTTTGGAGAATATACTTTCAACAGTCAAGGAATTTGTTAAGGGGCAACTGATAAGTGTGTTCGGATGTGGCGGTGACAGGGACAGGTCAAAACGTCCCGTCATGGGAGAAATTTCAGGGCGAATAGCTGATTTTACCATAATCACATCAGATAATCCCAGGACAGAAGTCCCTTCGGATATTTTAGCCGAAATTGTGAACGGCATAAAGCTTACAGAGGGTAAATATATAGTAATTGAGGATAGAACTGAGGCAATTCGTTATGCGATGAATAATGCAAAAAAAGATGATATTATATTATTATCAGGAAAAGGCCACGAGACCTATCAGATATTTAAGGACAAAACCATTCATTATGATGAAAGAGAAATTGTTGGGAATATAATTTGGGAAGAAGGGTGATCTGTTTGAAGGCTTTAACATCTGAAACTATTTCTAAAATGGTTCAAGGGAGACTTGAGATACCTTCTGAAATAATGGTGAATCAGATTTCCATCGATACTAGGACGCTAGAGAAAGGATCCCTTTTTATTGCTATCAAGGGTGAAAATTTTGATGGCCACGATTATATCAAACAGGCGATAAAAAATGGCGCTTCGCTTGTTATGGTGCGGGAAGGAACAAGTCTTCCCGGAAAAGTCCCTGCTATTTTTGTGAACGATACATTAAAAGCTCTCGGAATGCTGGCCCATGAATACCGAAAACTATTTAACATACCTGTAGTTGCGATTACGGGTAGTGTCGGCAAAACAAGTACAAAGGAAATGATAGCGGCAATACTATCGGCAAGGTACAATGTCCACAAAAGTATGGGCAATTATAATAATGATATCGGATTGCCGCTTTCGGTGCTCGAAATGAATGATGAGCATGAAGTGGCAGTATTCGAAATGGGCATGAGAGGATTCGATGAAATCAGCACTCTATCCGAAATTGTCAATCCGGATATTGCCGTAATTACCAATATCGGAATTTCTCACATTGAAAGACTTGGATCAAGGCAGAATATACTCAAAGCAAAGCTTGAGATTCTTGAGGGCATGACAAACAAGGGAGTCGTAGTTTTAAACGGTGATGATGAGCTACTCTCCGGATTAAAAGATCTATTGCCACAGAAAACTTTGTTTTATGGGATTGACGAGGACCAGGATGTTTGGGCATATGATTTGTCGTCAAGAGGTGAAGAGGGAGTCTACTTTCAGGTGAAAACCCGGACAAATGACATGAAGCTTTTTATACCTGCCCCGGGCATACATAATGTGCATAATGCCCTTGCAGGAATAGCAGTAGCTGAGACCCTCAACATGAGCGAAGACGAAATTAAAAAAGGCTTAGAAAGTTTTTCGGGCGAACAGATGCGCCTTAGTATCGAAGAAAAAAACGGAATTAAATTTATCAACGACTCTTACAATGCAGCGCCCGCTTCCATGACTGCAGCAATAGATGTACTGTGCGAAATTGCCGGTCAGAGAAGAAAGTGGGCTGTTGTTGGTGATATGCTTGAGCTTGGTGGCTGGGCCCAAGAGGCTCATAGAAAAATCGGCAGACTTATTTCAAAGGCCGGCATAGAATATATGGTGGCTGTAGGAAGCTTGGCTAAGTGGTATGTTGAAGGGGCAAATGAAGATCCTGATTCAAAAACCATAACAAAATTATTCGACACTGCTTCCGAAGCTAAAGCCTACATAAAGACCCTTGCCCAGAAAGGAGATGTTCTTCTTTTTAAGGGCTCCCGTATGATTAAGATGGATATCCTTGTACAGGAGCTACTTTCGGAAGAATTAAATAAATATGCTTGAAATACTTAAGGCCGTTCCACCTCAGATAATTGCCTATTTCATCAGCTTTTTAATATCTTTGGCAGCCGGAAAGATTCTAATACCCTTGCTAAAGAAATTAAAATTTGGTCAGATAGAAAGAGAGGATGGCCCGGAAAGCCATAAAATCAAACAGGGGACCCCCACAATGGGAGGAATCATTTTTTTGTTACCTGTTTTATTGCTTGGAATTATATACAGCTTTTTGGATATCAGAATTCTTCCTCTTGTTCTTGTAACAATGGGCTTTGCATTTGTTGGCTTTCTTGATGATTTTCTGAAAATATCAAAAAGGAATAACAAAGGTCTTTCACCTATGCAAAAGATGACAGGACTTTTGATTGTATCAGGAATATTTACGTGGTATGCTGTTTCTTTTACTGAAGAAGCCAAGACTCTGATATTGCCTTTTTTAGGGTATTATAAGCCTTTAATAATGCCACTAGTTATTGCTGTTCCGTTTTGTATTTTTGTTCTTCTGGCTTTTACAAATGCGGTTAATCTAACTGATGGTCTGGATGGTCTTGCGGGTTCAGTAACTACAATAGTATTATTGTTTTTTACCTTAGCAACAATGTTTAACAGCGAATGGGATTATATAAGGATATTCTGTGCCATACTAGCCGGAGGCATATTAGGGTTTCTGGTTTATAATCTATACCCGGCTAAGATTTTTATGGGAGACACCGGTTCTCTTGCCATAGGTGGAGCCCTTGCTTCAACGGCTATTTTAACCGGAACACCTATATTTTTGGCCTTGGCAGGAATAATCTACGTCGCCGAAACATTATCTGTAATGATACAGGTAATATATTTTAAGAAAACGGGGAAGAGAGTGTTTTTAATGGCTCCTCTCCACCACCATTACGAACACAAGGGTTGGAATGAAATCAAGGTGGTTACCATATTTACTATTGTAACTATTTTAAGTAGCGTTTTAGCTTTTCTTCTTATGAGGTGATTTGTTTGAGAAAAAGAGAGTACGATTTTTGGATCCTCTTTACAGTGTTAGTTATGCTGGCCATGGGAACAGTTATGGTTTTCAGTGCCAGCTCTTATAGTGCCCAGTACTACCAGAACAATAAATATCATTTTTTAATAAGACAGTTGATTTGGGGTACCATTGGTGTAATCAGTATGCTCGTTTTTTCAAATATTGATTACCACAGAATTGCCAGTAGCTCACCCATCCTGATTGTTATCAGTACAGTTATGCTTGCTTTGGTTCTTATTCCGGGTATAGGTACTGTTATTAATGAATCGAGACGTTGGTTTGATCTGAAAATTACCACATTCCAGCCATCAGAGTTTACTAAAATTGCATTAATACTATTTTTATCATTCAGCCTCTCAAAAAACAGTAATAGGTTGAATCACTTTTTTACAGGTCTTGTACCATACCTTCTTGTGATAGGCGTAACGGCAGGGTTACTGTTCTTTGAACCACATATGAGCGCTATCATACTTATTACACTGGTATCAATTATCATTTTGTTTTGCGCAGGTGCCAGAATAAGGCATTTTATTGCTCTTATCGTTCCTGTTGGAATTGTGGGCTGGCAGCTTATAATGAGTAAGCAGTACCGCGTAGATCGTATCATAGCATTTATGGACCCGTTTAAATACAGTCAGGGAGATGGTTTTCAAGTAGTAAACTCGTTATATGCCATTGCTTCAGGGTCACTTTTTGGGAGAGGATTGGGAAGAAGCCTTCAAAAGAACCTATACCTGCCCGAGCCACATAATGACTTTATATTTGCCATATTGGCCGAGGAACTTGGCTTTGTGGGGGCCATAACGGTGATAATTCTTTTTATGCTATTTATATGGAGAGGCGTAAAGGTGGCTATGAACGCTCCTGATATGATGGGAAGCCTGATAGCCATAGGTATAACTTCGTTGATTGCCTTGGAAACCATAATTAATATTGCAGTTGTTACATCTACAATTCCAACCACCGGTATGCCGTTACCTTTCTTTAGTGCCGGAGGTACGTCTACTGTTTTTTTATTAACAGCGGTGGGAATTTTGCTTAATATTTCTAAGGGAGTTGCTTCCACAAATTTCAGCATTAGAACTACTTCACCCGTTAACGAAATCAAAGATTTCGAACGGGCCCCGAATCGTTGAAATCGAGGTGGGGCATTAATTTTAACTCGACACCTAAGAGATGGGAGAAACCTTTATTCTCGTTAAAAAAACGACCGAGAGTACTTTGAAAATAGGCGTAATGATTTGTCGCGGAAAGTCGGTGAAATATGAAATATATAATATCAGGCGGTGGCACCGGAGGCCATATAAACCCGGGCATTGCCATAGCAAAAGAAATTCTTTCAAACGAACCTGATGCAGAAATACTCTTTGTAGGGACGGAAAAAGGGCTTGAGAGTAAGCTCGTTCCACGTGAGGGCTTTGATATTAAATATATAGAGGTAAAAGGCTTCAGAAGGAAACTATCATTAGACACCTTTAAAACAGTCGGAAAGCTATTAAAAAGCTTTGGCCCAATAAAACAAATTATAAAAGAATTTGAGCCTGACGCTGTAATCGGTACGGGAGGCTATGTTTGTTTTCCTGTGGTATTCAGCGCAGCACTTAAAAAAATTCCTACAATAATTCACGAGCAAAACGCTTTTCCCGGAATTACAAATAAGATTCTTGCCCGGTATGTGGATGAGGTCGCCATTAGTTTTGAGGAAGCTCGTTCAAGGTTTAAAGGCAAAGCAAAGATTACATTCACAGGTAACCCAATAAGAAATGATTTATTATCGCTTGACCGTGCAAAAGCAAGAGAGAATCTGGGAATAGCAGTAGATGTACCTTTGGTAGTTGTTTTTGGAGGTAGTTTAGGTGCTAAGCATATAAACGAATGCGTTAGGGATATGATAAACCTTCATGGTAGCGAAATATCCTATAATCTTATTCTCGCTACCGGAATGAAGCATTATGAAAAGGTTATGAGATATATTAAGGATCCGCTTCCGGATAATATTCAAGTGGTGCCGTATATTTATAATATGGGTGAAGTGCTGGCTGCGGCTGATCTTGCAGTGACACGAGGAGGAGCTATAACAATTAGCGAGTTATCGGTGCTGGGAGTGCCCGCCATTCTTATTCCATCACCTTTTGTAGCAGAAAATCATCAGGAGTATAACGCAAGAGCGCTTGAAAATAAGGGAGCTGCAGTGGTTATTCTTCAAAGTCAGCTTACCCATGAAATTCTCTATGGACAAATTCAAAAGCTTATTAAGGATAAGGAACTCCGAATAAAAATGACATCCGCTGCTAAGAAAAGCGGAATCAAAAACGCTGCACCGGCAATCTATTCTATGGTTAAAAAGACAATTATTTCGAAGAGGAAAAAATAGCCTTAAAAAGGTGGTTAAGCCATCATTTGTAACACCATTTCGTCGGAAGCATATTATGAAATGTGTTCAATACTTTGCTTCCGGGGGTGTTTTGCGTGAGCAATCTCATAATTGCCGGAGGTTCAAGACTGAGCGGCATAATAGAAGTGCCAGGAGCTAAAAATGCTGTCCTGCCTGTACTTGCCGCCACGCTCTTGAATAATGGTACCAGCATTCTTGAGAATTGCCCGGAGTTGGACGATGTCTTAACAATGCTTGAAATACTGTCTGCTTTAGGGTGTAAAACTAAGAAAAAAGGATCGCGTATAGAGGTTGACGCCTCAAACCTCACAAGTTCGCGTATCCCTGAATTACTCGCTAAAAGAATGAGATCATCAATAATTATTTTGGGGGCTGTTCTTGCAAGATGCGGGGAGGTACTTGTCAGCTATCCCGGTGGATGCGAAATAGGCATGAGGCCTATAGATATGCATTTGCGTGCTC
>CAYUZC010000071.1:0-9190 GCA_964449525.1 uncultured Ruminiclostridium sp. | reverse complement strand
CCTGCCGGGGCGTAATCGCTTATCTCATAGGTGTTGTCTATTGCGGTCTTATCAATGGTGTAGGTGATTTCAACCTTTACCAAATCATCGGCAGCAAAAGTAGTTTTTTCCTTGCCAGTAGCTGCGTCATAGTATTTACGGCTAAGGGTAAGTCCCGAATCATTCTTAACATTTTCGGTGTAAGAACCGGTAAACATGGACAATACAGAAACGTCACCCGTGACCTTTGTAATCTTCATATTGTTAATATTGATTGAAGGAACCTTTACAACCTCACTGAAACCGTTTGAAAGCTCAACATCATATGTTTTTCCACCCATGGTATATGAAACGGATGCCTTTGTATCAGGAAGGTTATCAACCATTTGGGATAGATACAAAGCTTTTTCTACTCCTACATATACGTTCTTGGAATAATTGTTTTGAACAAATGCAAAGAGTTTTGAAGCGTCGGGGCTGTTAATACTAGCAGCGTAAGCGGCCACTAGAGCAGTCTGTCTGTACGAGGTATCGGTATCGCTCTTATTTACCTTTACACGGATATATGGGTCCTTGCGTTCAAGCTCAGGAGCTATTCGTCTCATATAAATTTCATTTGCCTTTGTTAAGTCACCAAGGGCTTCATATGCCATTCCTAAGTAGATGTATTCATCAAGACTTAAGTTTTCCACCTGAGCTGCTCGGTTAAGATCAAGCAGTACAGGCTCTTCAAGCTCAGCTAAGGCAAACAGCGCGGCTGCCTGAACACCCTTTTCTGACATTACCGCATTATAGAAGTACATCTTCAATGGAGCAGTGTCCATAATATCCTTTAATAAAGGTGTTATGAGGGCTGTAAAATTCATATCGCTTCCTGCATAGGGAAGGATTCCATAGCCACCATCCTCATTTTTGTACTCGGTGGGGTTAACTTCAATGGGCTCAATATAGTATGCGTCATTCTTTATTAGTTCCTTTAAAAGTGATCTTGCATAATTTGATACAAGCTTCTGATCAAGGCGTTTTCCGTATTCCCATGAGAGATTGTGCAGGGCATTTATTATAGCGCCTCTTCCGGAATCGGTAAAAATCAATGTGGTGATTCCACTTTTGCCTGCCTCAAGCTTCATACCTGCAGACACTTTATTTTCTTTGACTGTCTCAATGGTTCTGTATGAAGGATAAACAGTTATTGTCCGGCTTAATGCGTCAGCCTTGCCGGATTCGGATCTGGCTGTCATTACTACTGTATAGGTTCCCTCGGTTAAAGTGGGAAGAGCCAGATTAACTCGCTCATAAACCTTTGCTTCAGCAGTTTGACTGTACTCGGGGAGCTCTTTTATTGTAAGCTCAAAGGCTACCTTTTCATTTTCGTCAAGACCGTCACCATAGGCGGTTAAGCCTACATAGGGCTTGTCGCCCTCAAGGTAGTCGAGACTTAATGCATCATTTATAAAGAATGGCATTGTAACCTTTGTGGACTGTAACTCCGAGCCTGCGTATAAATCAGCAGAGACTGCGGCTGCAGCCAAGCTAAATGAAGTAACATTATCGGGTAATTTGAAGGTATAAGTTCCAAGTCCGTTAGGGCTTAATGTAACTGTCTTAAACAATGCAGTATCTTTAAATTCTGAGCGAACTGAAACACTCTTTGCTTTTTTCATTTCGCTGGCAGGTGCTTCCGGTGCGGCTGATGGTGCGGGCGTGGGCATGGCAGCTTCTGACTTGGCATCCTGCGCAAACGTAGTATTAACACCGCCGGCGACCCTTACTGGCCCCCCAGAATCATCGCGGGTACTTGCCGAGCTGATGATTCCGTCTCCAATCCAGCTGTAAAGCTGTGCTAAAGGATCTATATACTGGCCGGAAAGCTTTAAAAGGGCTTCGTCAACCAGGGAAATATTGACCTTTGCAGGGACTGGCTTTCCGTTAATATCAGTAGCCTCAAGACTGATTGTCATATTATCTCCGGGTTTGTAGGCTTCTTTATCGGTCTTAATTTTAAGATTGATTTTCTTTTCATTGTAATCATAGGCTATGGATGCATTGGTTCTTATATAGGTCTTTCCGTTAAAGGCTATTCCATGCAAATGATAGTTGGGGGCATAATCTTCAGGGAAGATCATACTTAAGGCCGGTTGTCCAATAACCTGATAATTCTGAATGCCGTTTCGGGCTTCAACAAAGAGTGTAGGCATTCCTTCCAACGGCTTTTCCTTATTGTTAATAATCTGAACATTAACTGTCTCTCCGGCTTTATAGGATTCCTTATCGGCTTTTAGGTTAAAGTATTCATAATCTTGAGGGTATCCTTTATCGCCGTGGTTCTTGTAAATCCATACTTCGCTTTTTATAGACCTGTTGTTCCCGTCCAAGGTAGTGACTTGGGCAGTATAATAGCCTTCATCATCGGGTTTTACCGTAAATTCATGACGGGCGGTTCCGTCAGAAGCAGTTGTCAAGGTTGCTGTGCCGACCGGAGTTTTCTTCTCGCGGTACTCATAGGTCTTTCTGACAACCTTGTTTATTGCGTCGTATTCATCCCCGGTCTCTATCTTTTCCCAGGTTATGTGAACAATACTTAAGTTAAGCTTTTGTCCGGCTACTGGAGCACCTATATAATCGTCATTTGTACTGTCGTCATCATTTAAGGTATCAAGAACAACTTCATTTACGGTAAGGTCAATAACACCTTTTTTATCCTTAATCTCGCCTTTGGATTGTATATTTATATCATTGGCAAAGGCCCTGAAATTGTAGTATTCATTAATTTCTCCGGTTTCGGGGAATTGGGCGCTGACATTTATGCCGGCGTAGGATTCACCCTGCATATTCGTATAATACTTAGGTGTGTGTTTAATCTCCAATATTCCGTTTTTGTCGGTAACTCCCTGTCCGTTTATATTGTCATTATAGCCATTGATGTAATAGTTTAAAGGAACATTAGCAACAGGGGTCCCGTCAAAGAAAGAGGCCTTTATTGTAAAAGTGATTTCCTCGTCTACAAATACAGCATTTTTGTCAGAGGTTATTTCAAGCTTGTATTGGGGTTTGATGTAGTTCTCAACACTAAAGTAGCTGCTTGAAAGAATCTTGTCGCCATCCTTAACAGTAATGGTATAGGAGCCGGGGTCAACCGCCGGAAGCCTGATATTTCCCTCGTAGAACCCACCATCAGTTTTCAGTTTCAATGTTTCAAGCGGATTAGAGAGGAAGGGTAAAAAGCGGGACATAATATTTGATCTCATTGGATAATAGTAACCGCCACTTGCAAGCTCAACGGTGATATCATCGGGGAATGTGCCGTCTATTCGACTCTTTACAAAACCCCAGAATTCTACTGTGTCATTGGGTTTGTAAAGGGTACGGTCAGTTTGCATATAACGCCAATTCAAGCTGCCATTGTCTGTATAATTGTTATTATAAGAATAAGAATAGCCTGCGTTTATAAGGCTAACCTTTCCGTCTGTGGTGGTTATCCTGTAAAGCTTTTGAGTATAATTATCATCATTGTCGTCTTTTTTTACATTCGGAATTTCAACAAGACCTGAAGAACCGGATAAAAATCCTTTGCCTAATTCAAAGTCAAAAACCTCGGTACCTTTAACGGCGGCCTTTGTTTTTAAATCATTAAGCCAGAAAAGAGTCTTATCTTTATCACTTATGCTGTAAGCAGTTATGTCTGAAATCTGCAGGAATGCCTGCGAAGAGAGCTCATCAGTAGATAATTCCACTAAATAATAGCCATGCTCCAGAGCTTCGGGGAACAGCATATATTTTTGTTGCCACTTTTGAAGATTAAAGCTCTGCTTAAATTCAAGTATATTCTCAAGCTTAGAGGTGTCAATTCTGTTTTTGCTTGATGCATAAGAAGCCCAGTAGGGAGCTTCCTCTTTTTTTCTTATTGCCTTAATAAAATCATCCAGTGTTTTAAATCTGTAAAGATTCAGGGTAACTTCAGCCGAATCCATACGTTCACGCATGTATAAATCAAAACCGACGGCCGGAACCTCGGTCGTACCGTATTCAATCCAGTTGTTATTAATATAAAGGTCGCCTTTGTATGGGTCGGCGGTAGCGCTTTCATCGGGAGAGGTTTCAAAGGAGAAGGTATAGTCTTCAGCTAAGGAAACTGATTTATTTGCAGCAGTCAGGCCTTTTTTTATGGTGACGTTGTAAACAGTTCCCGCCTTAAGCTTCTTCGGAATAAAGACAGTGGTATATCCGTTAGTCTCAAAGCGCCCATTAACTTTAGGGGTAATTTCAAAATGTTTTGAAATGTTTTCAACATCGGGATAAGAAAAATACAGTTCAATGCCTGTATCTACAGGTACATATGAAGACATATTATCAGGTAGGCTACCCAAGACAGTAAAGTCACGTTTTGTCTGGAAAGCAAAGCTGACTGTATTTCCGGCTTGTGCTTTAACATCAATAAAATATATCTTGTTTTGCTCTAGTGATTCAGTTGGCTTTAGAATAAATCTACCTTCGGCAGCAGGTGTGATGCTAAACAAGTTGCCTTCACGCATAGAAACATTCTCTTTTATATAATCTATTGTCAACGGGGATTGTGAGCTCAATATAAAGCCGCTATCAAGTAAGACCCCTGAAGCATCCTCCTTCTCGGGGACAATTGAAAATCCGCTTCTGTAGGTGTCAGCAGAGACCTTAGTTACCGGTGCAATTGGGTTAGCGACCCACATTACCGAAACACAAAGTATAAGAACCAAAAAAATAGCCATAATCCTCTTCCACATAATTATTACCTCCTCATTATATATCAAAAAAGAGTTTTCAATAAATTAGACGGTCTACAACAAGAATGGTTTAATTTATATTATAAACTTTTCCCAGTGAGTTTTAAAACAGGGGATTAATGTTTAGTTTATAAATTCTAAGCAATACTAATAAAATACTGGACAAATAACTCTAGGAGTTATAAATTAATATAAAATATATAAGTTGAAGAAAACTAATACATCATGTTGTCATGTTAATATGCTTCAACTTATATTAGTAAGTGAGGTTAATATATGATTATCGGTGTACCGAAGGAAATTAAAAATAACGAATTTAGAGTGGGTCTTACACCTGCAGGCGTTATGTCATTAAAAAAGTCAAATCATAAGGTTATTATTGAAAAAGGCGCAGGAATAGGAAGTGGAATTACTGACGAAGCATACATAAACGCAGGCGCGGACATAATTGAATCAGCCGGGGATATTTATCAAAAAGCAGGCCTGATAGTAAAGGTGAAGGAGCCTGTTGGAGAAGAACGCAATTTATTAAAGCCGGGTTCGGCAATCTTTACATATCTTCATCTGGCACCCGACACAGAATTAACAAAAATGCTCCTGGAAAAAGAAATTACCGGGATTGCCTATGAGACTGTACAGCTGCAAAACGGTTATCTTCCGCTACTTGCTCCTATGAGTGAGGTTGCAGGCCGTATGTCTGTTCAAATAGGGGCTAATCTACTGCAAAAAAATAACGGTGGTCTCGGAACTTTGCTTGGAGGTGTGCCCGGAGTTCCCGGAGTAAATGTGGTTATAGCGGGGGGCGGTATTGTGGGAGCCAACGCAGCAAGAATGGCCGCAGGATTGGGTGCCCATGTGGTAGTTCTGGATATTCGCAAGGAGCGACTCAACTATATCGATGAAACTTTTACAGGCCGAGTTTCTACGATGTTCAGCAACGAATACAATCTGAATAAGGTACTTAAAAGAGCTGATCTTTTAATAAGCACAGTTCTGATACCTGGGGGCCGTGCACCAAAAATCATAACCGAAGAAATGGTTAAAACCATGAAATCGGGATCTGTAATAGTCGACGTGGCAATAGATCAGGGCGGTTCGGTAGAAACCATTCCCCATGCCACCACCCATGAGAACCCGGTAATTGTAAAGCATGGAGTTATACATTATGCAGTTGCTAACATTCCCGGAGCTGTACCAAAAACATCTACCTATGCTCTAACCGGTATGACACTGCCGTATATTCTTAAGATGGCCGATATGGGAATAAAAGAGGCTATGATGAAAGATTATGCATTGTTGCTTGGTCTTAACACTTATAAGGGCTGTATTACATGCCATGGAGTTGCCAACGCACAAGGACTTACCTATACACTTCCACAGGAGCTTTTATAATCATAATTTAAACGGAAGAAATAGTAAAGCCATCTGATTGGGTAATAAATCAATCGGGTGGCTTTTGAAGTTGCCATTAACTAACAATGACAAATCATTATCCCATTAGTATAATAAAAAGGTCAATAAACTTCAATTTAACAAGGGGGACAAAAAATATGAAGATTACAAAAAAGTTGTTATCTTTAATTCTTGTTGCAGTCATGATTTTTGGAATGTTCAATTTCAATTCATTTGCTGCAATAGAAGATGAATCTGGCACACCAACCGTAGAATTTGCAGATATGCCGGATAATTGGGCAACAGATGCACTCAATAATGCTGTCACAAACGGCTTATTGGTTGGTTATAACGGAAAAATTACGCCTGAAGGCTTTACAACCAGAGCTCAAATGGCGGCTGTAATTACACGTGCCTTCAATGCCACCGAAAAAGGTGATCTTTCCGGTTATTCAGATGTCTCAGAGAATTCTTGGTATGCTGACAATATGGCACAGGCATTTCAGATGGGAGTTATGGTAGGTTCAAACGGGGAAATGCATCCTGAAATCTTTATTACTCGTCAGGAGGCTTTCGTAATTCTTGCAAGAGCAATTAAACTTGCTCCTTCTGAAAACATGGATAAGACATTCCAGGACGCTTCTGAAATTTCAGACTGGGCAAAGGGCGATATATATGCCTTTGTAAACAATGGATACGCACAAGGAAATAATGAAATTCTAGACCCTAGGGGTTTGATTACAAGAGCTCAGCTGGCAGTACTGTTTGACAATCTTTTAAAAGGTTACTATAAAGCAGAAGGTGAATATACTACTGCAGCCGATGGAAATATTATGGTAAATGAACCTGGTGTCACATTATCCGACCTTAAGGTTAGCGGTGATATCATCATTGGTGATGGCGTCGATAATGGTGAAGTTACCCTAAATAATGTTGAAGTCACCGGAAGAATGGTAGTTCGCGGTGGCGGAGAACATTCTATCAATATTACCGGTGATTCAAAACTTGAGACTATAATCGTTGCCAGTAAAAACAGTCGTGTAAGAATTAATTCCAAGACACAAAACGAGATTGGACAAGTTATACTTGACGGCAATACCGATTTAATTATCGAAGGTAAGTTCCTTAAATTCTTGATAGCTCCTTCAGAAGGCACAAAGGTGAGTGTTGCTACAGATTCTACCATTAAAAACATCTTGGTAAACGGACATAATTCCGTAATTAATGTTGCTCAAGGTGCTGTTGTAGAAACAAGTGTAATCAATGGCAAAGGATCAAGCATTGAAGGCAAGGGTAGTGTTGGGTATGTAGAAGCAAATGCAGATAACGTTAAGGTTACTACGCCGGGCACTTCTGTAAAGGCCGGTGAAGGAACAACAGGAGTTACTGCAGGTGTGGCAGCTGTTGAAGCAGGAGAAACTGTTACAGTTAAGACCATTGAATTAAGTGCTACAACCGGTGATGCAATTGTCATTCAGGGAGCGGAGTTTGAAGAAAGCCAAACCACTCTTCTGGCAGACTTTGATGCAGAAGGGCTTAATACAGTTATCAGCATTAAAAAGGGTGAAGATGCAGTTAATTTTAGTGATGTGTTTGAATCTTTTAACCTCTCAACACAAATTAGTGAAGGCCCTGTAAATGGCCCATACAATATGACAGGTGATTATGATAACTTTGTTTATGGTCCTTCGACCGGGTTTGAGGTTGCAGCAAATGTGGCACAAATAACCACAACCTCCGGCAAATTGAAAGAGGATGCCGCAGTTGGTGTATATACAATCACAACCGAAGTTAAGATGGGTGAAAGCATACTTGTTTCTTCAGTATTTACTTTTACTGTGGAATCATCAGTAGTTGCTCCTTCAATTGATGTAGTTGGTATTCCTGAACAAAATATCACCATTGAGGATATAATTGAGGAAAACGAATACGGTCAGATTGCTGAGTTTTCAGCAGAGGGCGGTACTCCTCTGGCGGTTTCTCTTATAAAGGGAAGCGAAGACTATACAAACGTAAGAGTAATTGTAGAAGGTCTTGATGATGGTATTCAGCTGATTGCTCAGGACACTTCAGGTAACTGGTATAATATTGTTAAGACAGGCTGGGGGCCTTCAGAAGGTTTCGCTTTGGCCGATGCCACAACCAATGTTTATCTAGTGGCTAACACTGCGGGAGATTACACAGCAAAAATTAAGCTTGTTGATGTGTCAAACGACAATGCTGTATTGTCATCAGCAACCGCATCAGTAACTGCTGAATAATATTGTAATTAGATAGTTTCCAGAAATATAGCAAAGAGCCCTGTGTAAAGGGAGTTGGGCTTAGGGATTTACGACAACAAGTGAATTATTGACCGACTCTCTTCAAGCGGAGACTCGAAAGCAAAGACTGCACTGAAGGATAAAACCTTTAGTGCGGTCTTTCTTAATATTCTGTTATCACAACGTAGGGTGCTCTTTGCTAGTGCTGGCTTAGGAGAGACAATCCCCTCTCTGGCCTGTTTTTGCATCCTTACCGTGCGGCACTACAAGTTGCTAATTGAACCTTCCGTCCCATGCTGGCATATTGGAGATGTATTCTCCCTCCACGGCGGGCACATAATAAGCTCCGTAGGTTTTTAGACCGTTCTCTCGCTCCATATCAGATAACTCAACATAGAAACGGTAATATGGCATAAAGTATTGTTCCATGCCGCCTGCGTGGTATATCAGTTCAACCTTTGCTATATATTCTAATCCGGGCAATTTCTCCGGAACAGTCGTGATATAGTTCCCATTTTTAAGAAGTTCTTTCGCTTTGTCGGCTGTAATAATAGGATAGTCTCCAACCTTACCAGATAAATCAGGCTGAAAAACTCTTGCTAGAAAGAATTCCCCACCATCATTGCAATAAAATGCAACTCTGTTAAAATTGTAATCTATAATTTGGCTGGCATTGTCTCCACTACCGTTATAAAACTCGATACTGTATCCTTGCGCCTGCTGTGTCCCGTAGTTTCCTATATCTTCTCCGGAGAAAATTGAATAATCTCCCCCATGAATATTCACTTGCGGATTATC
>CAYUZC010000070.1:8704-9213 GCA_964449525.1 uncultured Ruminiclostridium sp. | reverse complement strand
ACTTGAGATGTGTATTTTGTATTACCCTTTTCATCGGATATAACCGGAATACGTTGGAATTCTTCTGATTGAGCAATAAACATATCCCGATTCTCAATAACTTTTTCAATATCAGAACTTAGAGTCTTTTCTAATAACTCTTTTTTAGAACCACCTGAAACAGCAATAATAGAATCTCTATCAGCTACCGCAATAATGTGTCCACTTGTATCGTGAAGTGATTCAGCATATGCAATAGCAAAATCACCCAATTCACCTATGGGAGAGTATTTTTTTAGGATAACTTCTCCCTCCCGATCTGTATAGATTTCAAGAGGGTCACCCTCCCTAATCCTTAGAGTTCTTCTGATTTCTTTAGGTATAACCACTCTTCCAAGATCGTCAATTCTTCTAACAATACCTGTCGCTTTCAAAAAATTTACCTCCTTCCAAAGACCCGCTGTTAAATTGTTTCATACATAGTATTGGATAAATTCCTTGATTTATGCAGAAGACAAAAACAGAGCCCT
>CAYUZC010000070.1:3055-8694 GCA_964449525.1 uncultured Ruminiclostridium sp. | reverse complement strand
AAAAAGGACTCCATACTTGCTATTTAAGTGGTAATTAAGCTATCTTAAGCTCTTTCAAGATACTCACCGGTACGGGTGTCTATACGAATCCTGTCTCCTTGATTTACGAAGAGCGGAACCTTTACCTGAGCGCCTGTTTCTACAGTGGCAGGTTTATTTGCTCCGGTTGCCGTATCACCCTTAAAGCCGGGTTCCGTATCGGTAATTTCTAATTCTACAAACATCGGTGGCTCTACCCCAAAAACATTGCCCTTATATGAAAGAACCTTACAAACAGTGTTCTCCTTTACATAAACAAGGGAATCGCTAATGGTTGATAAGTTGATGGGTAATTGTTCATAATTCTCTGTATCCATGAAATATGCCAAATCTCCATCATTGTATAGATATTCCATATCTCTTCTTATAATCTGAGCCTTCTCAAACTTATCGGAAGGATTAAACGTACGTTCTATTGTAGAACCGGTTAGTACATTTTTAATCTTTGTTCTTACAAAAGCTGCACCTTTTCCGGGTTTGACATGCTGAAATTCTACAATCTGAAAAACTTGTCCATCCATTTCAAAGGTTACACCATTTCTAAAATCGCCTGCTACTACCATAATAAAGTAAACCTCTCTTATAAAAATTCGGTAAATTCTTACCATTTAATATTAAGCTATTATGCTAAGGTATGCAAGAAAAAGTTATACAATAATCATGTCCTTAGGGCTGGTGGTAAAGTTTCTGACCTTACCATCAACTAAAACAACCATATCCTCTATTCTCACACCGCCTAAACCTTCTATATAAATTCCGGGCTCTACCGAAAATACCATGCCATCTTTCAGAGTATCTTCACTTTTCTCGGATAATCTGGGGTCCTCATGTATTTCTATACCCACTCCGTGGCCCAAACTATGCCCGAATGCGTCCTTGTATCCGCTTACCTTGATGATATCCCTGGCTATTTTATCAGCACTATAACCGCTCATCCCTGCCCTAATGCCATCTAGAGCAGCTTGTTGTGCTTTTCTAACAATTTCGTATATTTTTTTTAGTTCTTCCTTTGGTTCTCCTATAAATATTGTTCTCGTCATATCGGAACAATAATTGTGGTAAATTACGCCAAAATCCAAAACAACAGCATCACCGTTTTTAAGAATATTCTCAGTTGCTGTACCATGACACATGGCAGATCTATGGCCTGCTGCTATAATACTCTCAAATGACGGCCCTTTTGCACCGAGTTTTTTCATTGTATACTCGATTTCCGCAGAAATATCTGTCTCTCTCACTCCCGGTTTAATAATTTTTAAAATATGTTCAAAAGTTTTATCTCCTAATAGTACCGCCTGCTGAATCTGCTCAATCTCTTCGGGCTCTTTAATCATCCGGATTCGGTTTATTTGGTCCTCTAAGTTAATAAAATTTTTGATTTTATGAAGTCTGGTCTTAATTCTACTATGTTCCGAAACGGTAATATCCAATCCTTCAAAACCAATAATTCTAATAGAACATTGCTTTATTATTTCATTTAATGTTGAATGAAAGTTTTCTTCAAGCTCAATTACCTCTATACCTTCACGAACCTGCTCTCTGGCTTGTATGGTATATCTGAAGTCCACCACCAGCCACGCTTTATCCATGCCAACCAGTAAATAAGATGTCGTACCTGTAAATCCCGAAAAATAAATGGTATTGGCCCTTCCAGAAATAAGGCAAGCATCGCAATCTTTTTCTCTTAATATGTCTCTTAGTTTATTCAGTCTTTGGTTCATTTTGTCACTCACCTCAAATAGTATTAATTAGGATTGAAATCGTCTATGTAAAACAAAAAGAGCGGCTGAATACGCATCAATGCCCAAGCCACTTATCTGACCCATGCAAGCAGGAGCAATAACAGAATTTGATCTGAATTCCTCTCTGGCATTGATATTTGAAAGATGGACTTCTATAGTGGAAATATTTGTCGCGCTTATGGCATCGCGGATAGCATAACTATAATGTGTAAAAGCCCCGGGATTAATAATCATGCCGTTATATCCCTTGTTATAAGCCTCGTGTATTCTGTCAATTAAATCTCCCTCATGATTGGATTGATAAAAATCCAGTTCTATGCTGTATGCATTGGCTTCTTCAGCAAGCCTGTTCTGAATATCCTGCAAGGTCTGATTGCCGTATATGCCCGGCTCTCTAGTCCCTAAAAGGTTCAGATTTGGTCCGTTAATAATTCTTATTTTTATCATCTATTATTCATGCCCCTTTCACTTTCAAAATACACTGAGCAAATAAGCTATAATTATTAATACAATTATTGTATAGGATTTGTTAACAGACGGCAATAAAATGGTTATAATTAAGTAAACGAATATTATATACTTAACCTGGGAGTTTCGATATATGCGCATTAAGAGCTTTTTAAAACTTGTTGAGATTCAAACTAAAATTGCAAGCGTAACGCCCTTTGTTTTTGGGGTGTTTTATACCCTTTATAAATATGAAACATTAAAGGTCTTAAACGTCCTATTCTTTTTTATATCTCTTATTTGCTTCGATATGTTTACCACAGCTCTTAACAATTATAAAGACTATAAAAGAGCCATAAAAAAAGAAGGTTATAATTTTGAGATTCATAATGCCATAGGGCAGTTCGGCCTTAAAGAAAGTACTGTAGTAATAACAATTGTCGTTCTGCTTATTTTTGCAATGTTTTTTGGTGTTTTGACTTTCTTGAGTACTGATTATTATTTATTGGCATTGGGTATGTTATCATTTTTTATGGGAATTCTCTATTCTGCCGGGCCGCTTCCGATTTCGCGCACTTGTTTTGGCGAAGTATTTTCAGGAATTTTCATGGGATTTATGATACCATTTTTAGTAGTATATGCCTCTATCCTTGACTATTCGCCATTGATGCTTATTATAAACAAAATTAATATTGTCTTTTCTATAAATTGGATGCTTTTGCTCCCTGTATTCTTTTCTTCACTACCCGCTGTATTCTGTATTGCAAACATTATGCTGGCAAATAATATCTGTGATGTGGAAGACGATTTAATAAATAAGCGCTATACCCTGCCTATCCAAATCGGTACCGGAAAAGCGCTGTTTCTATATGGTGCCATGTACCTTTTAGCATATCTGGATATAATATTTTGCGTAATAATCGGATACCTTCCTCTAATCTCTCTTGTAACACTTTTAACATCATATAAGGTATATAAAAATGTACGGGTTTTTTACGGGCTTCATACAAAAAAGGACACCTTTGCCCTCTCTGTAATGAACCTTGCTCTAATAATGTTTCCTCTTATATTAAGTCTTTTGATTGAAGTAATAATTTAAAACAGAATTATAACTGCCATAAAGACCAACGGTTCATCTCCGCTGTTTTTTATTGAGTGGAATTCGCCGCCACCGGTCTTAATAGCATCACCGGGGTCGACGACTTTTATTATTCCGTTGTCATCAATAGTTCCGCTACCGCTGAGTATGTAGTAAATTTCTTCTTCCCGATCGTGTTCGTGAGAGCCTATGGAACAGCCCGGTTCTAAAGTTATTTGACTAAACAAACGACATTTCCCTTTAATTTCATCGGTGCTAAATATGTTCTTCAGCTTAACAGTACCATCACCGCCACGCATTTTTTCACGAGTTTCTAATGTCATTTCAGATGAGGTTTTTAACATGTTTTATTCCTCCTATCTCTTTTTTTGTAGAGCGCAAAAATATATAAATATATAGAGCACATATGAGTAATAAGAATGAAGAAATCAAAAACAAAATTTGTTTAATATCATAAGATAGGCTTAGAAGTATAACCTTTTTATCACCCATTATTCCTACTAATTGGGCGCCAATAATGGCAGCTATATATCCTAGAAAACCGCTAAATGCAGCACTAAAACCAATGTAAACAGTTCTCTTCTCATCGGGAGTAAAATCAAACTGTAAATTGAAGAGTGATACGTTGATGCCGGACCAAGCAATACCTCCGGAAATATGATTAAACACCAAAAGCGGTATCATAAGTGCACTGTTTTCAAAAGTTAAAAACCATGAAAAGTGGCATACACAAAGTATTCCAACAGTAATCATTGTGGTCTTAGCCCAACCCCTCTTATCTGCAAATTTCCCCCAAACTCTTGCCATTAATGCGTAGGACACGGCATTTATAAATGACAAGATTGTAATGACAGTATAACTCATGTCCAAATCTGACTTGAGATAAACACTAAAATAGGCACTTGCTATTTGAGCGGCAAAGTTCCATATTATCAGCATAATAAAATAGCGAATAAACATTTTATTCTTAAATGGAAGAGTAAAGATTTCAGAGAATTTTATTTTTGTTGATGTATGAATAAGAGGAACTTCTTTCATAAAAAAATAAGAGAAAAAATTTAATATAGTAAACAAGAAAATAAAAGAATAAACAATTACATAGCCTTTTATTTCGTTACCCGAATCCTTTTGAATATCCAATACCGTACCCATAATAAGAGTCACTAATGTTGCAACAATAAGCATGGTTGATTCTCTTCCGCCAAAGAACCTACCCCGAATATTTTGAGGCACAAAGCTGATGTACATATTGGAAATTGCAGGGTTGACGAAAGATACAGCAAAATTAGAAATTAAAAATATAATTGCCGCAATAATTAGTCGGGTATTAGGTCTGACCGGAAGGAATGGAGTGGCTATTAGGGTAACAAGTAAAAAACGATGTATCATGGAACCTACCATGATAATACGCTTCCTGCTTTCCAGGCTTTCAAGAATAATAGGAGATAATACCTGAATTATAGCGGCAAGTACAGGCATGGCAAGAACATACCCGCAAAATGTGTCGCTTGCACCCATAAACTTGAGCAAACCCACCAAATACGCTCCGCTTGTTAAATTAAATATTGTTCTTGCCGAAGCACCTTCGATAATCATTAGAAAGCGGTTTTTTTCGAGATCTTTTTCTAAAGGGTATTTTAGTTGTGGTGACATATCTAACCTCATAAGTTGCTTTATAGCTTAAGAAACTGTTCAATATTCAAGATAAATACAGTAGCGCCACCTACATTTACTTCAATAGGCATTGCCATATTAAAGGAGCCAAAGCTTCCGGGTAGCTTTTCAGGTGCTATCATTCTGCGCCTTGATTTACATGTTTCACTGATAGTAGATAGTGCATCTTCAACCTTATCGTCATCTGTGGCTACTAAAAATGTTGTATTTCCACTTTTTAAGAATCCGCCACTGGAGCATAATTTTGTTGTGCTAAAACCTTTACGATTTAAGTTGTCGGCCAGACCGCTGCTATCCTCATCACTTACAATAGCAAAAAGAAGCTTCATAGATAGACCCTCCTTGATTTATTAAACTTTCTTACCATCTTCATTATAAGAGATTTAAGCTAATGGTTCAATTGACAATGTCTTTAAAATCTTCAAGTTGACCCTCCCAACGTATTTTCGGAAGTAAAACAGTTTTCCCTTTTAGATAACCTAGATGCTCCGCAGGTGAGGTGAAATTAAAGGAAAGCTCATTTGACCAGAGCGCCTGCCATTTGAGTTTTAAAGCTCGGTTAACAGCATTGATGCCATACTTGCCGTCACCCAGAAGAGGATGCCCTACGAAGGCCAAATGGGCGCGAATCTGATGAG
>CAYUZC010000070.1:0-3045 GCA_964449525.1 uncultured Ruminiclostridium sp. | reverse complement strand
TACCCGATAACGGGTTATAATAGGTTCGGAACCCTTGACAGGCTTATTAAAAACAAATACTCTACTTCTTTTACTGTCCTTTCTAAGATATCCGTGAAGCTCTTGAAAATCCTTGTTCGGTACACCGTTTACAACACAAAGATACTTCTTGCCTATTTCATGTGTTCGAAACTTATCCTCCAGCACCGCAAGGGTTTTTGAGTCCTTGGCAAATAAAACCAGGCCTCCTGTATTTCTGTCAAGACGATGGCAAAGGGCAGGAAAATCATCTTCATATAAAGTATTATCCCTAGCTCTTAGAAAAATCTGAAGCCAGTTATCCAGGACTCGCATTTCATTATTTCGGTCTTTGTGTACAGGCATACCCTGAGGCTTTGAAACTATTATTATATAATTATCCTCATATATGATTTCAGGCCCGGCAATAAAGGATTCATTGACATCTGTGGCTTGAGCCAAATATTCTTCGGGGATATATACCTGTACCTTATCATCGGCCGAAAGTGTGTATGATAGTGACACTCTTTTATCATTTACTTTAATGTTTCTTTTTCGAAAAGCTTTGTAAATAACTGATGAATTCACATTAGGAAGCATATTAAACAGAAACTCATCTATTCTTTTTTTTTCATAGCCGGTATCGACCGAAAATTCCCTCATAATGAAACCTCATAGCTTATTCAATTATTTCTGCCACCGGGTAATTGCCCCTATGGATTCTTCTCGGATACATCTGATACACACTTCGATGGAGTTTTTCTTCCTTTATAAGAGTATCACCGTTATATACCCTGATATATGTATCGACAACATACCCCTCCATACCTTTTTCTACAACTGTCTCGGTCCCCTTTGGAAGAGTATAATCATCTTGGTATACCACAGAGATAGGAGTAGTGCTGATAGTTTTTGTGGCGAGCTTCACCTTAAAGTTCGGGTAATCATTGGTAGATTTTATTTTAAAGGTAAGAGCATTACCCGATGATACTTCGGCTGTTAGTCGTAGCGGATAGGCTGTTGTATTTGTAAATACCAAATCCGCATACCCGTATGATACAGCGGCATCATGTCCCAACGGCACATAGCCTACCGTGAACATATGGTTATGTCTTTCTGTTACTTCCAAATTTGCCCTCAGAACTGCGTTATAAAGTGTAGTTGATACCTGACAAACTCCTCCACCCGTACCATCCTGTATCTGACCTGCCACAAATATGTGAGCAGTTCTGTAGCCCTTTTGGGCAGTACGGGGACCTACCACTTTATTAAAGGAGAACTCTTCTCCAGGCAAAAGTAGCGTGCCGTCGATACTTTCTGCAGCGAGGCCAATATTGATACCACGGTTATAATTATTATTATTATTTGTGGTAAAGTAGGTAGTGTATGAGGCAAGAGTGTCACTGAAAAGCCGGGATTTGAGCGTTCCCTCTGTAATATCCGGGACAATAAACTCAACAGGAAGTATGATTTCCTCATATTCATTTATTTTACGGTTTTCTACATATGACACCACCTCCATAAGCTTAGCACGGTCAAGGGCAAGACCCATTTGGTGGGGCTTGATTTCATAGGTTGTTCTGGAGGTACGAACAAATTCAGCGTTAACAGGAGGTTTATTAAGAATGGTTAAGGTAGTCTCAATATCTGGGAGAGGAGGAGATTTTTCAAGTATATTCAGGGTAATATTTGATGAATCAAGGCTTTTTACTGCTTTGAATATATCTGATATAAGCTTTTCTTCATCAATTTCCAGACCGGGTAGACCTGTGCACAGTATAACCTGATTCTCAGTTATGACTATGTTCGATGGTATTATTTCTCTAAATGTATTTTGCCTGATATCATCCAAAAAATCATTAAATCTTTCGGATTCACTTTTCAAAATAAATTCTACAGACACGGGATTTCTTTTAATCTTGGCTATTTTGGCCAATCGCGCTATGGAGGTACCCTCTCTTCCGATACTATAGGCTTTTTCGGTCATAGCGTCTATATCTATATCTATGCCCATTTCAGAAATTGTAATGGTTCTTTCGAATTGCGGGCCGGAAAATGTTATAAAAGTATTATTGAAGGCTTCGGAATAAAAATCATGTAGATATTCAGAAAGTTCTTCCTTTGTATAGCCCCCCACGGCCTTATCCTGTATAAATACGCCGTCATAGATGTTAGATGAATTCAAAACCAAACTAAGAATAATTGCAAAGAAAAATATAATCAGCACTAAAGAAGCCGATGAAAAAAGAATAGGAATCCTTTTCCATACAGAGTGGGCTTTTATCTGCAGATTTTGCTGAGGTGCTTCCACCAGTTGATTTGATTCCATAATATTACACCTAAATAATAAATCCTGTTTAAGTCATGTTCTCATTATCTCAGCTTTTAAAAATATTGACAACCATCCTGTGCTTTATATAATCAAATTAGTAGGATTAGAATAATAAGAAAATTCTTCTATGCTATGTTATACTATTAGTATTGGTATTTTAGAAGATAATTCAATAACAGCTTGTGAATTATCCTGAGAGGGGTCATAAATATGCAGCTTTTTAAACGCAAACAAAAAGCGGGCTCACAGGTAAAGGGAACGGCAGAAGGCAGCAATGCTAATGTAACCTTTGATTCTTCAATCCTGAGAAAAAACAATATAACTAGATTATCTATTGACGAAAGATGGACAAAACTTTTTGTTACCATTAAGATTACTCCTGAGCTGCAAAAAGCTGAAGAAGAAATGAATGTACTTATCAAAGAAGAAGCCATGCTTAAAAATGAACAGGATAATTTGGAACCCCAAAAACGGAAATGTATGAAAGAAATCATGAATCTGACAAAGGATGCCTTTGAAAATGACAGTGACACGGCAAAGCAAGGGCTTAAGGAATGTAAGAAGGAAATTGAAAAAATAAATAACCGTATAGATAATGTTTTGGAAGATATAGAGAAACTTGAAGAAAAAATGCGCGAAGCAAATTTAGAGCTTCTTAATAGATCAATAAACTACATATTTACAACATTGAAGGTGAACAATGAAAGAGCTCTTGA
>CAYUZC010000069.1:5157-9350 GCA_964449525.1 uncultured Ruminiclostridium sp. | reverse complement strand
GAGGCATTGGAGGAACTGGACGAGATTAAATCGGCCAAAGTCAGCCTTGAGAGCAAGTCGGCTGAAATAGAGCTTAATTCTGATGTGGACGATGAAAAGATAAAATCCGTTATAAATGAAGTAGGCTATGAGGTTACAAGCATTCAATGACAATGTATAATTTTTAAATATGTATTATAAAAATCAGGTATACATTATAAGGAAATATGAAATAATAATAATGCATGCGTAACCTAATTTTAATTTGCTCTATTGATGTGTCTTTCCTATAATAGAAATAAGAAATAGTTTAAAGGGGTCAGGTTATAGAGGTCAATACTTTTTACAGGAGTGATAGGATTTGCTGGTAAGAAGAGGAGACATATACTATGCTGACTTAAGTCCGGTTGTGGGTTCCGAGCAAGGGGGAGTGCGCCCCGTCCTAGTTATACAAAACGACGTTGGGAATAAATTCAGTCCGACCATTATTGTATCGGCTATTACTTCCCAGCTGGACAAAGCCCGCCTCCCGACACATATTGAAATATCAGGTGAAAGTTATGGTCTTAACAAGAACTCAGTAGTGCTTCTCGAACAGGTAAGAACCATTGATAAAAGAAGATTGCGGGAAAAAGCGGGACACCTGGATGATTACTTGATGAGAAATGTTGATAATGCGCTTCATACAAGCTTCGGTCTGAACGTTACATACGTGCAGTAGAGTGAAGATGTAAAGCGCCTCCCAAGGAGGAAAGCCAAATGATTTTCAAAAGAAAAAGTAGAATTGCACTAATGATATGCACAATTCTATCATGCATCGTACTTGTAGTATCTTCTGCATCAGGAGCCGGCCAACCGGGAAGTGATGCTGATCCTCTGGTAACAAAAAGTTATGTTGATCAGAAATTTGCTCAGCTTTCAACCCAAATTGGTACCGGATCGGGTTCCGGTTCCGGTTCTGTTGATAATACAACCATTGCCCAGCTTCAGACAGACGTAGGTGATCTTACTAAGTTTATAATCGATGCCCTGACAGAAATAGAAACACTGAAAGCAAAAGTAGCTAGCCTTGAAGGCGGATATTTAGTTGTTGAGGCAAAGGCCGGGCAAAAAATAATTTTATCGGGCGGCAGTGAGGCCCTCTTAAGAAGCGGAACAGCAGTAGCAATAAAAGGCGCTAACGGCGTTGTTGTTGACGCAAGTGCGGGAAAGGATTTGAATGATGGGGTAAATGTCCCTGTCCAACATCTGTTGATATCGTCAAGGACAGATGGCAGAGGGCTGCTAATCAAGTCAAATTCGTATCTCTTGATCCGTGGAGCTTATGTCATAAAATAAGGGGATATTTCGGATATAAAATAATAAAAAATTTTGAAGGGTATAAATGCTTATTTGGCAGGTTATACCCTTTATGTCGTGTTGTCGTTTATACTTTTTAATAATAGTTAGAATCTTTTTCATCTGCCCCTTTTTATTTTTCTGTTTTTATACGATAAAGTAAATGAGGGATGTTATGAAGAAAGATAATTTAATTAAAAATATAATCATTGCGGTTCTGATTTTTATTACCTTATGGTTCGGCATAAGGCCGATTATTTCACGGGAGCCGGGTGGGAATTTTACTAAAATACGCCCGAATGATTATGATTTTGCCGAAAATGAATATGCAACTATAGTTATCGGCTCTGAACCCGAGGGCATTGCGGCCGCTCTGGCATGTGCACGCACGGGCTTAAAGACCTTACTGGTTACAGGGGATGAAAATCTCGGAAGCTATATTACACAGAGCATGATATCATCTATAAATCCCCAGATAGGTAGTATCGGCGGTAAAAAGGTTCTATTGAATCAGGGTATCTATCAGGAGCTTTTTGGGAAATATGCTGTCGGCTTCAGTGGGTCGGATTATGAGAGTTCATTAAAAGAACTTGTGGAGGAAGAGAAGAACCTTAATGTAATTTATAGAGGGATTGTTTCAGAATTGCATACCGAAGGAGAAGTAATAAAGGGTATATATATTCAAGAGCCCGGGGGAAAGAACTATTACAATGCCAATGTATTTATCGATGCAACACAAAAAGGAGATCTTCTTTCATTAAGTAACACACCATATTTTATTGGTTCAGAGGACTTGGGAATTTCAAATTTTTACGCACCGCTAAAATTTAATTTTTCCATAACCGGTGTGGATATAGAGGCACTGAAAAAAGGCCGTAAAACTACAGATTTCATTAATGAATTTAGGTTGGTACTTTTGGCTTATCAGAAGGTAAATCCACGGACCAAGCTTATATCGCCTTCTTTTATTATCTATGATGATAACGATATGGTGATTTCCGGGTTGCAAGTTTTTAACGTGGATGTAGAGGATGAAGAAGATTTAAAAAATGCATATATTGAAGCCGAAGAAGAGGCAAGAATGTTGACGGCTTTCTTGAAAAATGTATTGGTTTCCTTTAAAGATTGCTCATATAAGGAAGGCCCGGAAAGCTTTTTTATTCCTGAGTATAAGCATTATGAAGGGCGTTACAGATTGACCGTGGCTGATATTCTGGAAAACAAAGACTTTAAGGATAAAGTCGGATTATGCTCTCAGGAAATCGATGCAAGCAAATTTATTAATGATAATATAGAATATATAGTGGTAAAGCCCAATGTTTATTCTATCCCTTTAGGAAGCATTGTGCCGAAAAATCTTGATAATGTTTTAATGCTGGGAGCAAAGGCTGGGTTTACATCTTTAGCTTCTACAAGTGCGGGAAGCATACCGACCCGGATAACCGTGGGTGAGGCTGCCGGTTTAGTATCGGCATTCAGCATTATTAGAGATGTTTCTCCTGCACTAATGCTGAACATGACCGATAAAGAAATGAAAACATTAAAAAATTATATAAGCAGAGGCGGAATAGTTCTTCCTGATTTTACGGAAAGTATTTTAATACCTGATACAGAGGAGAAACTTACCGAACACTGGTCATATTCGTATATCAAAGATCTTGTTGAATACGGATTAATATCCGGTGGGAGAGAGAACGACTTTAAACTGAATTTTGAGGCCAGCCAAGATGTTATGGCGGTGCTTATTAAAAATGCAATGCTTAAGATGACTCCGAATAAGTACGGAGCACAGGTCAATCAGGCACTTAAGCCATATGAAACAAAAGACAAGCTAACAGGTGAAAAGGCTGCGGAAATTATTTTGGAAGCACTTTCTCTAAAATATAATAAAGGAGAAGCTCTCCAGGCACTTAAAAATGCCGGAATTATTTCTTCACACATTACAAATCAATTGTCTCCGGAGGGCAAGGTTACCTTGGACTTGGTATACGCATTAGTTATCGAAGCCGTAAGAAGTAATAATTAACTACCCTTTATTATTGTCTTTTTCAGTGTCAATAGAATAAATCGTGGCAAATCAAGCATACGTTTAGCACGTTTTGGTTCTTTTATAAGTCTGTAAAGCCACTCTAATCCGGACTTTCGTATAAACTCGGGTGCCAGCTTAGCTGTTCCTGCGAAAACATCTATCGAACCGCCAATGCCCATTAATACCTTGCAGTTCAGTTCTTCTGCATATTGGTGTATCCATTTTTCCTGCTTAGGAGCACCTAGACCAACCAAAAGTATTTCTGCCTTGGACTCATTGATTTGTTTTATTATTCCGGGCACTTCGCTTTCATCGAAATAGCCGTTTCTGTAGCCCAGAATTTTTGCTTTGGGATGGTCAGAAAGAATATTAATTGAAGCCTTTTCTGCCACACCCGGTTTGCCGCCAAAAATGAAAAAGCTGGTAGGTCTTTTTCCTGTGTTTTTAAAAATACTTTTAACCAAATCTATTCCCGAGACTTTTTCTTTAAGCTCGTTTTTCATTATACGAGAAGCCAATATAACCCCGGCACCGTCAGGTACAACAAGCTCCGCACCATTTAGAATATGTTTAAGCTCAGGCTCCCTAGTGGCTAGCATTATTATCTCCGAATTCGGAGTAAAAATCTTTTGCGGAGTTTGACCCTTTAACATGCTCAATACTTTATCCAGAGCTTCGTTCATAGTGACATTATCTATCATGACACCGTGCATATCAACTTTTTCGGGCATTACATCCTCCTGTTTGACCGGCATTTATTCAGTCTTTGCCTAATGATTATACTAGACTCATCATGTTTTGGAAAGTAGGTAGAACAATATAGATGAGTGAATGCAAACCCTCTATA
>CAYUZC010000069.1:1612-5057 GCA_964449525.1 uncultured Ruminiclostridium sp. | reverse complement strand
AACAGATTTATTGACCTTAATTTATACATTATGATACAATCAAAACGCTGATAAGTAAAAGGTGGAGAGATAGATATATGGATATTTGTATTATAGGCTTGGGTTATATTGGACTCCCTACGGCTGCAATGTTTGCAACCCATGGTCATAGAGTTCTTGGTGTTGATGTTAATCAGAAAGTAATTGACGCTTTAAATAAAGGGAAAATAATTATAGAAGAACCGAACCTAGAAGAGACTGTGAATGTCGCTGTTAAAGAAGGTACATTGCGAGCGGCAATGGAACCGGAAGAATCAGATGCCTTTATTATTTGTGTACCTACACCGATTAAATCTGATAAAACCGCTGATCTTACCTATGTGGAAAGTGGTATACGCAGAATTATTCCATTTTTAAAAAAAGGAAATATTGTAATATTGGAATCAACCTCTCCTCCGGGTACAACGAGAGATTTTATGGGCTCGATTCTTAAAGAAGCCGGTTTTATTCCCGGTCAAGATGTTCATTTGGCCTATTGCCCCGAAAGAGTTCTTCCGGGACGTATCTTAATTGAACTCAAGGAGAACAGTCGTGTTGTCGGAGGAATAAATGAAGAATCGGCCGATATTGTTAAAGACCTTTATAAAAGTTTTGTAAAAGGTGAAATATATATTTCTGAGGCCACCACCGCTGAGATGTGTAAGCTTATGGAGAATACGTATAGAGATGTGAATATTGCTCTTGCAAACGAGCTGGCCATGCTTTGTGAAAAAATGAAGGTTAATGCTTGGGATGTCATTAAATACGCAAATAAGCATCCGCGCGTTAATTTACACATGCCGGGCCCGGGTGTGGGAGGCCATTGTATTGCTGTTGATCCATGGTTTATTATTGAAAAACAGCCTGAAACAGCAAAAATAATGGATTTGGCACGGAACACCAACGATAACATGCCCCAGTATGTTCTCAAAAGAATTAAGAGCTTAACTAAGAATGTTCAAGGGATAAAAAAGGTTTGCATATTAGGTGTCACATATAAACCTAATGTTGATGATATGCGTGAAAGCCCTATTATTGAATTGATACATCTTCTTAAGGAACAGGGTGATTTTGAGCCGGTTGTGGTGGATAAGCATGTTGATCTTGACGGCTCAAAGGAAAGAAATCTGTATGAGGCTGCAAAGGATTCCCATCTAATGGTTTTAGCTGTCAATCATAATGAATTTAAAGAACTTGATTTTGAAAGACTTAAAGATACAATGAAGTGTCCTGTCGTTCTTGATACGAGGAATTTCTGGGATGCAGAAACTATTGAAAAGGCCGGAATGGAATATCATCTTCTCGGTTGGGGGAGGAATAATTCGTGAAAAAAGTCCTGATGGTTGCCCATCAATTTCCACCGGTTGGCGGGTCGGGAGTACAGCGTAGTACCAAATTTGCAAAGTACCTGCCTCATTATGGATGGGAGCCGGTTGCACTTACCCGGGACAGCAAAAAGATGATCTTGAGGGATGAATCCTTATTAAAAGAGCTCCCGGAAGACATGGAGGTTATCAGAACCCCTGCATATGATTTAACTGTACTTCCTTGGGCGTTTAGCAAGGTAGGTAAATTTGTAGCTTGGAAAGTACTGATTCCGGACGGGGAAGTTCTCTGGATGAAAAAGGCTGTAAAAACTTGTCTTGAACGAATTAAAAAAGGGGATATCAATGCTCTGTATACCACATCATCCCCATATAGCGATCATCTGCTGGGCTTAGAAGTAAAAAATCACTATCCGGATTTGCTGTGGTTGGCTGATTTTAGAGATGAGTGGACCAATAACCCGTATTTAATTGATAAACCCCATAGAATTTCTCGAATGAAAAAAGAGAAAGAGATGGAGAAGGAAGTATTAAAAAGAGCAGATATTCTTGTTACCAATACTCCCATTATGAAAGAAAATTTTGTTAGGCTAAATCCGGGTCTTGATTTGGAAACAAGGATGCATGTTATTCCCAATGGATTTGATATTGAGGATTTTGAAGATTTAGGACAAAAAAAGATTAAAAATTCTCAATTTACCATAACCTATACAGGTGCTTTATATGGAAGAAGAAAACCAGATTTAGTTTTAAAAGCAGTGGGAAATCTTGTTCGAAGGGGAAAAATCCAAAAGGATAGTATCCGAATTCGCTTTATAGGAAGCTTCAAGCATGATATGTTGGAGAATTTAATCACGAAAAACGGATTGACCGGATTGGTGGAAACCATCAGCTACATGGAGCATGATGAGTGCCTTAAAAACATGATGGCTTCAGATGCCATGTTGTTGATTGAAGGAGGAGGCCCAGGTTCAGAAGCCTTTTATACAGGCAAGATATTTGAGTATATACAAACAAATAATCCCATTTTAGCGGTTATTCCTGAAAATGGAGCAGCAGCTATGCTAATCAATGAGACAAGAACAGGTATAGTATGCGATTGGTCTGATGTAGAAGCTATTGAAAAAGGCATGTATGATATTTATGAAAGCTGGAAAAATGATGAATGCATTATAAACCCCAATCATGAAGAAATAGCTCGCTATGATAGAAAGACCCTTACCGGAAGCCTTGCACAACTCTTTGATAAGGTGGATTAATATAACCATAAAGGGAGGATATGAAATGAAGGTTATTGATGAGAAAGGTCGCTTATTCGGCAAAATTAATATTTTTGACTTAATAATTTTATTGGCATTATTAATTGGTATAGGTGCTGTAGGATATAAGGTAATTAGCAATAGGATGAAGCCTTTAGCCCCAACAACAACCTATATTGTGACTGTTGAATCCTTAGCGATGCCCGCCTCTTATACCGAGGCTCTTAAAAAAGATGATAAGCTTTATTTTGATAATTTCGGTTATGTAAATGCAAAAATAGTTGGTGTAAGTGAAGAGCCTGCAATGATAACGGTACAGACCACCGACGGTAGCCTTATAGAAACAAAGAGCCCAAATCTGGTGGATGTTACCGTTGAACTTGAAGTTATCGACAGTCATGACACACCTGATATCAGAATAGGCCGTTATGCAGTCGCGGTAGGAGGAAAGTTTACCGTAAAAACAATTTATGCAATGGGTATGGACAGTGTGGTAACGGAGATCAAAGAAAAATAAAACCGAGGTATAGCTATGTTAGAGATGTGGTTTAAAGAAAGCTTAACATTTCGCTTTGCTTTAGCCTTTCTGGAAGCAGTGAGATTAAGCTTTACCGGTAGGCTGGTGGAAAGAGCGGGAGTAATCATTGTTAACAGCAAGATTGCTTCTTGTCTGCGCTTTATTGCCACTCGCTCATTTAAACCCGGAAACTCAATTTTTTATCGGATATTAGAAAGAATCAATAAAAGGAGTGCCGGATTTAGAGAGAGAATGGCTGCTATTATGAAAGAAAGTATAATCTATAGGTGGCTATTCTGTTCAAAATCCTTTAGTATTATTGAATT
>CAYUZC010000069.1:0-1512 GCA_964449525.1 uncultured Ruminiclostridium sp. | reverse complement strand
TTTGAAGGATTTCGTTTAGTTACACAGTACATTTTATGGTTTTTTGTCTTAAACAGCTATCTGACCGATGATAAAAAGGCATACGTGGTAACCAGATTTTTAGTATATGCCGGTGGTATAATGGGTATCCACGGCCTCATCCAATATATATTGAAGGTGCCTACTCCCGCTAGCTGGACCGATTATGCCGAAGGTAGCACAGGTACTCGGGTATTCTCAGTTGTTGAAAGCCCTAATATCTTAGGCAGTATATTTATTCTTATGATACCGTTATGCTTGGCCTTGGTTCTTCAAAGAGGAAGAAAATTTAACGAAAGATTGGTTTTCTTTGTTCTATTGGGAGCAATGGGTCTTAGCCTCATCCTGACTCTATCCAGAGGCGCATGGTTTGGGGCTGCAATAGCGCTCTTTGTATTCTGTCTGGCCGTAAATCCCCGATGGCTCTTTATTCTGGGGGCGGGAGGTGGAGCAATGCTTTTGGTTCCGTCGGTAATGAGCAGAATAGAATACATGCTATCCCCTCAATATAGGATTAATAGCATGACTGGTGGTCGTCTTCTCCGTTATCAGACGGGCTGGGATATGTTCATGCAAAACAAATGGACCGGTGTGGGGCTGGGCCATTTTGGCGGTGCTGTTGCAATGAATAATAAAAACTTAATTTCTGATACCTTTTATATGGATAATTATTGGTTGAAAACAGCTGTGGAGATGGGTGTTGTAGGAATTGCAGCTTTTGCCGTTCTGGTGCTTATTCTTGTATTATGGTCAATCCGTGCAATAAAGCAAAGTGAGGGCTACGATTCAAAGCTTATCACCGCAGCCGGTTTTTCAGGAATGTGCGGTGTAATATTTCATAATCTAATGGAGAACGTTTTTGAAGTGCCTTATATGGTAGCTTATTTCTGGGTTATCGCCGCACTGGTATTCTATTTCGGCTTTCGAAGAAAGAAAGGGACTCCTTAAACCCTATCCTTTCAGCATATCATAGGCATTGACCACATTGGCCTGAGCCATGATGGACAATCGTTTTTTTGATTTGCACAGTTCATCCTTGATTTTAGCTTCGTTTTTCCATATATTATCAAGCTGCTCGCATATTTTTTTTGCATCAAGGTAATCTATATTTCCTGCAGACAGCTGATTTATTTCCTTTAAAAATGCTTCTACTTTAGGTTCATAAACCAAGCCAATGAGTGGAATGCATTGGGTAGCCGCATATATTATCGAGTGGAGACGCATTCCCACCATAAGCTTAAGCCTAGCTGTCAGGCCCAGTATTATGTCGGGGGAATACATGTTTGTTACAATAGAAGAAGCATGTTTCATTTTGCTTGCTATTGCTTGTGAGATATCAAAATCCATAGGATATTGCATAGGTATGAATACTGGGTGGGAATTATATTTTTCGACACAGTAGTCGGCAATCTCCGCAATTATATCTACATATCCTGAATTAGCCCATTTACGAATAGAGAATCCGATTAAGGGCTTTTCGGTAGGGATATTCTC
>CAYUZC010000068.1:0-9375 GCA_964449525.1 uncultured Ruminiclostridium sp. | reverse complement strand
AAGTTAAATAAGTCAACCCAAATATTTAAAGAGAGCCGTAAGGCTCTCTTTTTTATGTATCCATTTAAATTTGTAATTAAATAGGTCGACCATCATAATAGTCACCGGGGAACAAATCGAGGTCATCATCTGAAATCTCCAAATCATTAAAGCAATGTAAGTCTATACCCAATTCAAAGTCATCAAGACCACTCCAATAACCGACTTCATCATATTCAGTATCTTTATGGTGCTTATGTCGCCATAACCTGAATAAGAAACCTGAAATAACCATTGAAAGAATTATAGCTCTTGTTAAAAGATTGCCTTTTACTAAGATGAAGATAGCTGCCACTACAATAGGGATAATAATCGTAAATTTTAACACTTTTGTGTAAAATCTATGTTTAATCGCAGGACTCATAATTTTCATCTCCTTAAAGTATCAGTATAACCTTAAAGATGAAATATTCATCTATTTACATTATACATTAAAAAAATCAAAAATAGAAGAAAATAAAATATTTGGTAATTTGGCAATCAGAAATTTAGATAATTCCGAGCAACTTTTTAATATCGTTGAGTCCAAAATGTTTACTGGAGATACCCATCTGATTAAATTCAGATACATCAAAAATAATATATTCGAAATATTCAAATTTTTCTTCGTCCAACATAAGATTCATTTTATCCAACACCGTACGAGCATCATCAGTTTTTTTCATAATATAGTATTTTACACCGCAAGTGGGTAATATGTTTTGCAAGGTCTCATCCATCCATACATTGTCAGGAACATAAACAGTAATATTATGGTCATCATCAATTTTTTTAGCTTTAAACAAGAAAGAAAAGAAATCCTGCTTTTGTGATTGACTTTTTTTATAGGAATACTCAAGTTTCCTATTCCTAATTTCCGTAATGAATTCTTCATGTGAAAATTTATTATTATTTTTAGACTGAATAATGAGAGCAGTATCTACTTCTATTACAACATCATGGTCTCCCTTAAGCAAAGATAATACTTCATAGCTAATATTTGTTTGTGGTTTACCTTTTTCCGCATTATAAAGCAAAGTAAATTGAGGTGTACCATCTTTCACCTTATTCCCGCCATCGATTAGCTTTAATTTATATTTTGCCATAACAGATCATACTCCCTTTATATTTCTTAGTATTTACAAATTATATTATAGCAGTCTTTTAGGTTTATGTCCTATGGGCTATAATAATAATTATAAAAAATATACGAGGAGGAATTTAAATGAAAGTATATGTTATGTTTGCCGATGGCTTCGAGGAAATAGAGGCATTTTCAGTGGTTGATGTTTTAAGACGCGGTGGTGTCGAAACAATAATGGTTTCTATAAAAAGTGATAAAATTATTTTGAGTAGCCATAATATACCGGTTGTAACTGATGTTACCATAGAAGAGATTGAAATTATGCCCGATGACATTATTGTACTGCCCGGGGGGACAAAGGGTGTACAGAAACTCTCAGAATCAGAAGCTCTTTTGAACTTGTTAGTAAAACACCAAGAACAACAAGGCCTGCTTGCGGCAATATGTGCAGGGCCCACAGTTCCCGGAAAAATGGGATTTTATAATGGGATTAAAGCTACATGCTATCCGGGATGTGAAGATGATCTTGAAGGAGCAATAATATCAAAGGACGATGTAGTTATTGACAAGAATTTTATTACTTCACAAGGACCGGCAACTTCACTTGCTTTTGCTTTTGCATTACTCTCATTGATTAAAGGGGAAACTGTGTCGGAAAAAATACAAAAAGGAATGCTTTATAAATAAATTATGGTGTCCACTGCCTCAAAAATTGAGAGTAAGGAAAAAAACATCTAATGGCATTAAGTGTCCGGGGCTTTTTTTGGTGTGTTTCACACTTGTTGATGCGAAGTAATTCATATAAAATATATTTGTTAATAATAAACAAATAAAATTTGAAAGGGAGTTAGCATACTGATGTTAATGCAAATAGCCCAAAAAAATGCCGAAAATTTAAAGAATAATCTTTATCCCGGTCGGGGAATTGTGCTTGGCTTATCTAAAGATGGCACCAAGTTATTTCAAATTTATTGGATTATGGGTCGCAGTGAAAACAGTAGAAATAGGGTATTTATAGAGGAAAACGGATTTGTGAGAACACAGGCTTATGATGAAAGCAAGTTGATTGATCCATCCCTAATAATATACTTTCCTTTAAAAAATATTGGGAAATATCATATAGTATCAAATGGTGACCAAACAGATACGGTTTTTGATTATCTAAGTTCAGGGAAAACCTTTGAGGCAGCCTTAATGACTCGTTCATTCGAGCCCGATTCCCCTAATTTCACTCCAAGAATAACAGGTATTATGGAATTGGGAGGGAGAAATGCATATAGCATGGCAATCCTTAAAACACAGGGAGGAGAACCAAATACCTGTGTAAGAAATTTTTATCACTATGAAAAGGCGATTAGCGGACTGGGACATTGTATTCATACCTATGAATGTGATGGGGATGTTTTGCCATCTTTTAATGGTGAACCATATTTGATGCCGATACCCGATAGTGCTGAAACTGCATTGAGTACTTATTGGGATATGCTTAATCAGGATAACAGAATTTCTCTATTAGTTAAAACTATAGAAGCCAAGACTGGAAAAGTTGAAATAAAAATTAAAAATAGACACAGTATATAATTTTCTTACGGAGGATGTATCATGCGTGAATTTAGTATTAAATACGGTTGTAATCCACATCAGAAGCCATCAAAAGTTTATATTAAGAATGGTGAATTGCCGTTATCAATTTTAAACGGAAACCCAAGCTATATTAATTTTGCCGATGCTCTAAATGCTTGGCAGTTGGTAAAAGAATTAAAAGAAGCAACAAACCTACCCGCCGCTACTTCATTTAAACATGTAAGCCCTGCCGGTGCTGCAGTGGGTATTCCTCTGAATGACACACTTAAGAAAGCTTATCGTGTAGAAGACAATAATATTTCACCTGTGGCGACGGCTTATGCCAGGGCCAGAGGGGCGGACAGGCTATCTTCCTTCGGTGATTTTGTTGCAATCAGTGATAAAGTCGATATTGATACCGCAAAGCTACTTTCTAAGGAAGTTTCGGATGGAATTATTGCGCCTGATTATGCTACAGAGGCCTTGGACATTCTTAAAAGCAAGAAAAAAGGCGGATATGTCATAATGAAAATTGATCCGGAATACAAAGCCGAAGAAAGCGAAAGCCGTGAAATTTTCGGAATAACTCTGGAGCAATTACGAAATAATGCTGTAATAAACAAGGATAGCTTTAACAATATTGTGACGGAAAATAAGGAAATTACCCCTGAAGGAATCAGGGACCTTCTAATTGCGACTATCACCTTAAAGTATACACAATCCAATTCGGTTTGTTTCGCCTATGACGGCCAAGTTATTGGTTGTGGGGCAGGACAACAATCCCGTATACACTGTACGAGACTTGCCGCAGGAAAGGCTGATTCATGGATGCTTCGTCAACATCCAAAGGTACTTTCAATGCAGTTTAAAGCAGGGTTAAAAAATCCCGTTAAGGATAATGCCATCGATCTTTATCTTAGAGACGATATTACCCAGATGGAGCTAAAGGAATGGAAGACATTGTTTGATGTCATTCCCGAAAAACTTAGCCAAGAAGAAAAGGCACAATGGATTAGTGGTTTTGAAGGTATATCATATTCTTCAGATGCATTTTTCCCTTTTAAAGATAATATAGACAGAGCAGCTGCCAGTAGTGTTAAATATATTGCGCAACCCGGTGGCTCAGTGCGAGATGATGATGTTATCAATGCATGTAATACATACAATATGGTTATGTGCTTTACAGGGCTGAGACTGTTTCATCATTAATACCATATGTTGTAATAATTAGGACTGAAGGTCAGTGTAGATAGTATGCTTGAAAATATCTTGTGGATGCTTATACTCATGGCTTTAACAGCCATTATTGGAGTACTTATTTTTAAGGATAGCCCAAAAAGGGTATGGTTTATTGTATTAGTTGAGCTGGCGTTGATAATGCGGTTTGTCTTTGCTTTTGTTATATATTCAAACGGGACCGAGTATTCAGGAACCGATGGCCTGATATATCATCAAATAGCCAAGAATATTGCAGAGCAATTAAAGTCCGGGGTACCTGTTTGGAATTTGGACTACGAGTATACTTGGTACACTGTTTTTATGGGAATTCAGTATGCTTTATTCGGGGTAAACAGGTATGCCGCTTCTTTTATAAACTCATTTATAGCAATTCTATCGGGATATTATATTACTGCTATTGCACTCAAACTAAAGTTTCAAGCTAAAAGAGCATTTTTAATAGGAATAATATACGTGTTTATACCGAGTATGATTGTCTGGACAACCGATACGAGGAAAGAATCACTAATTTTCTTTCTGGTTATTATAATATGGTATATGGCTTTGAAGGTTATCAGAGACAGCCAATTATCTCAAATCCGGCGATATCTGCTAATCATAGGTATCTGTGGTATTATTTGGTTGAGTACGCTTCTTAGGATTTATATGCTTTATACTCTATGCGGAGCATTGTTTATTTATCTTATGCTTCACTATATAAAAACAAAGAGAAAGCTATCTATTGTGTTTTGTTTTATAGTTCTGGCATGTGGCATTGTTATCAACTTTACGACAGTAAGGGAAAATATGAGGGATTACCATGCTTTATCTATGGATGGTTCTAAAAGTGGGGATGAAGATTTAGATGAAGAATTCGGTTCAATATTTAATACTATAATGGAAAAAGATATTGCCATTTCGATTAACAATTTTCTGACCAAACCACATATGGAGGATGTTCCATATATAACTGATATTGCTGCTAATACGATAGCAATAATAGTAGTTAAAGCGGAAATGCTGTTATGGTATCTTTGCATGATAATTTCAGTTTTTGGTATAATGAGCACATTCATAAGATGGGACCCATATCTAATTGGTGTATTAGCGTTCATTGTATCATACGGCCTTATAAATGCTCTGATTAGTGAAGATGTCGCTGACACCTACTATAGGTATAGAGCCACCATAATAGCTCCGGTAATGCTATTTGCTGATTATAGATTATTCTTTCAAATGCTAAAAGCGTCGATAATGGGAAAATCAAACCATGACGAGTGTGTCAATTAATTTGTTAAAGAGAGGCATCTAAAAGTGATTAAAAAAATAATGAAGATTCTGTCTCTGATGGCTTTTCTTCTTATAATAACATTTACACTGTCTGTTTATAGTTTTGCCCAGCCTCAGCATGGATACCGCATTTCTGATTATGAGGTAATAGTTAAGGTTATCAAAAATGGTGATCTCGATGTAACCGAAAAAGTGAAATATAGCTCCCTTGGTAATAGCAATAACGCAGTGATTCTTATTGATAAGCCGAATGGTGAAGAAATTGAAATAGAGAATGTTTACACCCTGATTCGGGATGAATTAATAGAATGTGAGAGATTATCAGCGGGACAATGGGATGCAAATGTTTTTGACGGTACCTACAGTGTTTTACAGGAGAATAACCTCGTAAGGCTTAAGGTATATGGTACTTTTAAGAAGCAGAGGGGTACTGTCATAGTACATTATAATGTAAAAAACTCAGTTAAACGTTATGGTGATATAGCTCTGTTCAGCAGGAATCATATTTTAAGGGATTGGGATGGTTACGCTTACAATCTTGATATAGAAATACAGCTTCCGAAATATACTGATGCCTCAAGAATAAAACCTTTTTTACATGGTGTGTTAGTTGGTCAAAAAAGAGTATTGGACGGAAAAATAATAAAATATAACATTCCAAATACTGTACCGGGTGAATATGTGGAAACCAGGATTGCATTTCCTGAGAACCTTGTAAAGGATGCTCAGATTACAGATAAAGATGACTATTTGGAAACCGTACTACAGGAAGAAAAGGAATACTCTGAAAGTGATAAGAGTGATTTATTAAAAGCTCGTGAAAATGCGGCTAAAGAGGCTGGAAAAAAGGCATGGAACGAGAAAATGAAGCAAAGAATAAGGGTATTTTCAACGATTTTATCGGTAATTGCATCGATTTCCGGGATAATAACTATTTATAGAACAAAAAAAGAACTTCAGGCTAATCAAGAAGCGACATCCTTTGAGTTAAATGATATTCCACAAATAACACCACAGGAAGCACATTTTCTTCTGAGTGGCAAAACAGGTGCAAGAGGAATATTAGGAGGGCTCTTTGGGTTGGCCTCAAAAGGTTTTATAAAGCCTGAATTTATTAATGAGAGTTTAATATTCAAGCTCACTGAAAACCATAGTACGGAGCTTTTAGGAGAGCCGGAGAAGGATTTGCTTAAGTTTGTATATACATCAAGTGAAGAATCGGGGGAAATTGATCTTCTTGATTATATCTCAAAAATCCATAAAAACAATGAGACAGTAAATGTAAAAGAAAACTATATTAAATGGGATAAAAAGATAAAGCGTTATTACTCTGAAAAAAACAAGCTTACAGCCGGGCAATTGTATTATCGTAATTTAGGATTGATTATGGGAGTGATACTTTTTGCCGCAGGCTGTATTGTTTCGGTAACTTTTTCTGTTCTGTCTGCGTACTTGATGTTGCCGGTGGGCTTTATGATGTTTTGGTATTCTTTGAGTATTGAAAGAAGAACATCATATAGTATCGCCAGAATAAAAGTATTAAAAAAACTTAAGGAGCTTATTATAGATACCGGTAAGAAACAAAATCCACTTCCCAGTTGGGCTAATGATTCTATGATGTTATTAGCTTTTAGTCTTGCCATAGGGGTAGAAAATAAGCTACATTTAATAGAGGATACATTTGATGATGAAGATATTTGCAGTATTGAAGAGATTTTGGGTAATGCTCTTATAACATTAAATAATTCTTTATCGGCTATCCTTGACGACTAGATTTATCAATATGTCCACGGTGCGTTGGACAAAAAGCGCGTAATGAAGGCTTTAGCGCCTGTGTTTTGGTGCACAATTCGCACAAGTGTTCATTTGATATACATTTGAAAGGATTAATAATGGCTGAAATTATTCTTAATGATATTCATAAATATTACGGCACCAACCATATTCTTAAGGGTGTGTCCCTGGAGATATTTGAGGATAGTGTGGTTGGACTAATCGGAAAAAACGGAGCAGGAAAAACTACGTTGTTCAAAGTTATTTCTGGATCGGAGAATTACGAAAAAGGCGAGCTAATATTTGCAAAGGACAGGCGAGTTGGCATACTTGATCAGATACCCGAATATGAACCGGGCACTACTGTATATCAGGTTCTGGACTCGGCTTTCACTGAAATTTATGAACTTAAAGAGAGTCTTAAAAGTATTACAGAACAAATGGCATATAGTGATTCTACAAATTTAGTTAAAAAGTACGGAACGATACAGCAAGAGTATGAAATCAGGGGAGGCTATACGATAGAGGTCTCCATTAGCAGAGTGTGTAACGGAATTGGTATAGATAAAGCTATGCAGGAGCGCTTGTTCTCAGAACTCAGTGGAGGAGAAAAGACCCGGGTGAACCTGGCAAGAATAATTCTAACCGATGCGAATATACTGCTTTTGGACGAGCCTACAAATCACTTAGATATTAATGCTGTTGAATGGCTGGAAGATTATTTAAATACATTTAAGGGCACTGTGGTGGCAATATCTCATGACCGGTATTTTCTTGACAGGATTTCAGAAAAGATAGTAGAGATAGAGGACGGAATAGCCATAAGCTATGAAGGTAATTACAGTAAATATTCAATATTGAAAGAACAGAGGCGAATTGAGCAGCTTTCCCATTATGAACAAGAGATTAAAAAAATTAAACAACTGGAAACTGCCGTTAATAGAATGCATGATTGGGCTAACCGCTCAGATAACCCAAAGCTACATAAAAGAGCCTTTGGAATGGAAAAACGCTTGGAAAGAATGCAGGAAAACGCAACCCCCAAGCCAAAAACAGAGAGAAAGCTTTCAAAGGCTTTTAAATCAGGACTATTCTCCGGAACAGAGGTTCTGAGTCTGAAAGGCATACAAAAAAGCTTTGAAGGCAGACTTATTCTTGATGATGTAAATTTGCTTTTATTAAAAGGCGATCGCTTAGCATTATTGGGTAATAATGGAACGGGAAAAACTACGCTTCTGAAAATTATACAGGAAGAGATAACTCCTGATGCCGGTAATGTCAGGATTGGACCAAGCGTAAAAACAGCTTATCTGCCTCAGATTATAATCTTTGATGAACCGGAGCTGACTATATTGGAAACAATACGTCGGGAGCTGATTATTGATGAAGGAAAGGCCAGAAATCTTCTTGCCGGGTTCTTATTTACAGGTGAGGATGTATTCAAAACAGTGGAAAGTCTATCGGGTGGAGAACGTAGTAGGCTAAAGCTCTGTCTATTAATGCAAAGTGGCGTAAACCTGCTGATCCTTGATGAGCCTACAAATCATCTGGACATATCTTCAAGAGAGTGGATTGAAGAGGTGTTGGAGGATTTTGAAGGGACTATTCTTTTTGTTTCCCATGATAGGTATTTTATTAGAAAATTCGCAAAAAAGGTATGTGAAATAGAGGACGGTAAGCTTTACAGCTTTGATGGTGATTATGAAGATTATAGAGCGTGGAAGCGTTATGATATCCAGAAAAAGAAAGAATCGGAACATAAAAAAGAATTTGCTAAACCAAAAAACGACACCCGCATAAAAAAACCCAGTCCGAAGGCTATAGAGAAAAAGCTTTTAATCCTTGAAAAGGAAATAAATCTTACGGAACATAGATTAGGTGAAATAGAGGACGAAATGGAGACCTATGCCACCGACTATGAACGTCTGGAGGAACTTCTTCATGAAAAACAGACCACAGAAGCAAGGCATGAAGATTTAATTGCCCAATGGATGGAATATCAAAACATTTAGCATTATTTTGGATAATGTTTTCTTTATCTGCAAATAATGATACACGTATATTCATTTTTTGATATGGATGGTGTGTCTTTATGCTAAAAGGTCTGAAAAATTTCTTTATATATAAAAAGCCTTCAGATAATGGATTTAGGCTTCCTGAAGATCCCGAAGAATCAGAGGAATGGAACCGTTACAGGGGAAAGAAAATCGATTTAGATAAACAAGACGAGCAAGATAAGGAAGATAAGCAAGATAAGGAAGATGAGCAAGATAAACAAGACGAGCAAGATGAACAAGCTAAACAAGAAAAACAAGACAAGCAAAACCAAGAGGGTGAAGAAAAACCTGATGATAAGCAGAATGAAAAAGGAAATAAAGAACATAAAGACAAAGAGAAACATACAAAGACTGATAAATCAGTGCGAACTC
>CAYUZC010000067.1:0-9397 GCA_964449525.1 uncultured Ruminiclostridium sp. | reverse complement strand
CGAGCATGTTAAGCTGGGAGTTATGTGTGCGTTACAGGAGTTAGTTGACTATGGAATAATATGACCACAAATAGTGCTGTAGTCTCATTAAATAATTCCATAATAATACCGAAATACTCCTAAAGGGAGCAAATACTAATGATTAACGAACTCGAAGAGAAGAGTAGAAAAAGAAAAATAAAACGTAGACGCAGAAAGCTTTTTAGCCTTTTGGGTTTTGTTTTGCTACTTATTTATATTCCTGCAATCTGGAAGTGGGTTTTTTCCGTTAATTATGAAATAAACGTAATAAGAACTGCAACAATAGAAATGAAAGCTCCTATTGAAGGCTTATTTATAAGAAAAGAACTACTTTTAAAATCTCCCGGTACAGGCATTTTATTTCCGACTATCCAGAATGGTAAGCGCGTGTCAAAGGGGTATGAAGTGGCTTCATATGTTCAATCAAGTATGCGTGAGGTAGTAGAAAGCTACAGACAATCAGAAATAGATATTCTAAAGAGAGTTGTGGCTGAGATTGATAATACTTCGGGAGCAGATCGTGAAATTTGGGAAGCTGCTATAGAAACTCAAATTACAAGGCTTTCAAAAATCGCGAGCAAAGGCGATTTAAGTGATGCAGAAGACATCCGCATGAGTATAGACCGTGTTCTGGAAGCAAGAGCCCGTTCAATATTGGAAAGTAATTACGCATCAGATAAATTAAAAATTGAAAAGAGTGAACTTGAAAGGCTCCGGAATAATGTAAGAAAATCTGTAAAAAGCATATATTCCCCGGAATCCGGAGTTGTCTTATATAAATGTGATGGTCTTGAAGAAACGTATTCCTTTGAGAATAGATACAGCATTACAAAGGATGAAATAAGCAAAGTATTGCTTGAAAACGGCTCTTTAGAAAAAACACTTACCCCGGCTGAGATAAGTGTAATTGAAAATGAAGCTTTTGGTAAACTTATTGAAAATGACGAGGCATGGGTCGCTTTTAGTATCCCGGAAAAACAAGGAAAAGATATTACGGTTATGTTTGAAAAGGCAAATTTAAACAATGAGGTAATAACTATAGAAATTGAGATTGATGGAATTCAGGATCGCATTCCTGCTATATTAGAAAGCGTAGGAGAAGAGAAAGATGGCGTTCAGATAATTACTGCCAAGATGAGTAAAATGATCGAAAAAACTATGGATTATAGAGCCTTTAAAGGAAACTTAGTAATAAATAGTGTTACAGGTATGAGAGTGCCGCAAAAGAGTCTTTTCAACTTAAATACCATAGATGATACAGCTGATATAGCTATATTGGAAATGGATAAAGCCAAATTTGTACGAGTTCGGATTATAGCCAGACAGGATAACAATGCAATTATAGAAAACATTGATACTACGGATACCGAAAACAGTGTGAATATTTTTGATGTTTATTTGGTAAATCCGAAAAATGTAGTGGAAGGCCAAGTGATAGAAAGATGAGTTCAGATAATAATCTTGTCAATGCATTAAATAATGTAAGACAGAATATAAGCGATGCTGCTGTAAAATCCGGTCGCAAGCCCGAGGATATTCTACTTCTGGCTGTTACAAAAACAGTTGATGTTGAAATGATGGATGAGGCACTTAATTTGGGAGTCTCACATTTTGGCGAGAACAGGGTTCAGGAATACCTGAAAAAATCCGATATTATCAAAAGAGAGTGTCATTGGCATATTATCGGAAGACTTCAAACCAATAAAGTAAAATATCTTGATCAGCGCATTGCTCTGATTCATTCCTTGGATCGTATTGAGTTGGCAGAAGCAATTCAGATGAGAGGCCAAAGGCTAAATCACGCTTTCCCGGTGCTTGTTCAGGTAAACGTATCGGGCGAAAGTACAAAATCCGGAATTTATCCGGATGAATTAAGAAATTTTATGTTAATGATATCCAAAATGGGTAATATCAAAGTAAAAGGATTAATGACCATAGCCCCTTATACCGAAGAACCCGAGGAAGTAAGACATATTTTTAAAGAAATAAAGAAACTAGCGGTTGACATTGGTAGGGAAAAAGTAGAAAATGTTAGTATGGAACAACTCTCCATGGGCATGAGCGGAGATTATACAATTGCAATTGAGGAAGGTGCTACTATTGTAAGAATCGGGAGTGCACTTTTTGGAGAAAGAGTTTATTAGCCACTTGGCTGGTGATATTTTACGAATGAAAACTGGAGGAAGATACTATGGCTAAATTACTTGAGAAGGTCCTGGATTTTGTTGGCTGGGAAACCGACGAAGATGTTGATGATGACATTTATGAGGATGAAATTGTTGAAAGTGCTCCTCATAGAGCAGAACGGAATGCTTCCCACAAAAGGAACCCTCAGGGAAAGGTTCTGAACATGAATAACAACAATAGTCTTAAAGTTGTTGTTCTATCACCTCAGAATATTCTTGAAGCTCGAGAACTGTGTGACCATCTAAGATCCAATAAACCCATTATTATGAATGTAGAAGGTGTGGATACTCCATTAGCACAAAGAATGGTAGATTTCTTAAGTGGTGCCGTTTATTGTCTCGACGGAGATATTCAAAAGATATCAAGCGGTATTTTTCTAGCAACACCTGCATCCATTGAGATAACGGGCGATTTAAAAGATGAAATGCATAATAAGGGCGTATTTTCATGGGTTAAATAAATATGAGAATGTTGTATGCTTTCATTATAGCGCTTAGAGCCGTAATTAATGTAATGGAAGTCTTACTTGTTATTAGAGTATTTTGTGAGTTTAAATTATTACGCAGAAATTCCGGACCGTTCCAGTTTCTTCTTCTAATAACGGAGCCTTTATTAAACCCAGTGCGTAAAATGCTCTCAAAAGCGAATAAAGATAAACCTTTGAGATTTGATATATCGCCATTATTTGTTATTATTTTACTTTATTTAATTAATTCATTGTTAAAGAGATATGTTTAAATTTACGATCGGGGGCGTGTATTGTGAATTTTGTTCCAAATGATCTTCAAAACATTGCCTTTAAAAAATCCATGGTGGGCTATAATGTGCTTCAAGTGGAGGATGTTCTTTTAAAGGTAGTTGAAGATCTTTCAGACTTGATTAAGGAAAACTCAAAGCTGAAAGAAAAGCTTGAAGACAGCCAGGATAAAGTTAAGTACTATAAAACGATTGAAAATAATTTGCATAATAGCTTGATTATTGCACAGCAGACCAGCGAAGAGATTGTCACCAATGCAAGAAATAATGCTGATAATATTCAGAAAGAAGCTGAGCTGAAAGCTCAACAAATAGCTGAAGAAGCCCACAAACAGGTTTTGAACGTTAAGTTTGAATATGAGCATTTAAAACGTGATGTAGTTGCGTACAAAGCCAAAATTGAAAGTGTAATTAGCTCTCAGCTTAAGGTTATGGAAAATTTGAATGATGATCAGGAAATTGAGAATAATGAAGCAGTATAGGGATGATAATATCTAACTTAAAAGTTGAATGACGGACAAACTGCTTATTGAATAAATCAAATCCTGTTAGCACTCTCACAATGAGAGTGCTAATTTTATATTGACATTCTCTGACCATAATATTATCATATCGATATAGAAGTAGTAATAGGAGGTTTATACAAATGATCAATGAGAAAGGTAATATTTCTATTCAAACCGAGAATATATTCCCAATTATAAAAAAATGGCTCTATTCTGAGAAGGATATATTTTTAAGGGAATTAGTTTCTAATGCTTCAGATGCAATAAGCAAGCTGAAGAAATTATCTGATATAGGTGAAGCAAAGCTACCGGATGAATATAAGCCGCGAATTACCGTGTCGGTTAACAAGGAAAAAGGAACCCTTGCTATATCTGATAATGGTATAGGAATGACCGATGAAGAGGTAAAAAAATATATAAATCAAATTGCTTTTTCGGGAGCTAAGGACTTTATAGAGAAATATAAGGATAAAACTGACGAACAACAAATTATTGGCCATTTTGGTCTGGGTTTCTATTCAGCTTTTATGGTTAGCAGCATGGTAAGAATCGATACTCTTTCATATCAGGAAGGGCAGAATGCCGTAACTTGGGAAAGTGAAGGCAATACCGAGTATTCTATGGAAGGATCCGATAAAAAAGATTTTGGCTCAACAATAACTCTATTTATGGCTGAGGATTCGAAGGAGTTTCTTGACGCTTGGAAAATTCGTGAGATTTTAAAGAAGTATTTTGCATTTCTGCAATACGAAATTTATTTAATTGACGAAAACGAAGAGAAGGAAGAAAAACAGGAAGATAAGAAGGAAGATAAGAAAGATAAAGAAGAAAAGCCTATTAATAACACGAGCCCGCTTTGGCTGAAAAACCCTCGGGATTGCACCGATGAGGAGTACAAGAGCTTTTATCATGAAGTCTTTACCGATTTTAACGATCCTCTTTTCTGGATCCACATTAATATGGACTACCCCTTTAACATGAAGGGCATAATATATTTTCCAAAGCTTAAGCATGAATTTGAGACCATGGAAGGTAAAATTAAGCTATTTTATAATCAGGTATTCGTCGCTGATAATATTAAAGAGGTTATACCAGAATTTTTGATGCTTCTAAAGGGCTGTCTTGACTGTCCTGATCTTCCGTTGAATGTATCCAGAAGCTTCTTACAAAATGAAGGCTATGTAGACAGGATATCATCCCATATAACTAAAAAGGTTGCAGATAAGCTCCAACTTCTGTTTAAGAAGGACAGAGAGAGCTATGAAAAGTACTGGGAGGATATAAATCCATTCGTAAAATACGGATGCATAAGAGAGCCGAAGTTTTTTGAAAAGGTTAAGAGCATTCTGGTTTATAAGACAATAAGCGGTAAATTCTTAACTCAGGAAGAATATCTTGCACAGAATAATAAAGCTGATAAGAAAATCTATTATGTAAATGATGAAAAACAGCAGTCTCAATATATCCGTATGTTTAAGGATAATGACATGGACGCAGTCATACTAAATACAATGATTGACTCCCATTATATTGGTTTCATGGAGGCAGAAAACAAGGATGTTAAATTCCTGCGTGTAGATGCTGATATTATAGACAACATGAAGGACGACCAAAGCAAAGAAGAAGATAATAAGGGTTTACAGGAAAAACTAGAAAAAATTATAAAAGAGGCTACCGGAAAAGATAAACTAAAAATCAAAGTTGAGGGTTTAAAGAGTGAGTCTACACCCGCAGTTATATTGCTTTCTGAGGAAGCTCGCAGATTTAAAGAAATGAGCCGTTCATTCGGTGGTGGTATAAATACTGCCGATCTTTTCCCGGAAGAGGAGACGTTAGTTTTAAACAGCAATAATACGATGGTAAAAAGAATTGCAGAAATCTACGAGGAAGACAATAGAAAAGAGGATGCAATTACAGTAGCTAACCATATTTATGACCTTGCTCTTCTTAATCAAAGACAATTAGAGCCTGATGCTATGGTTAAGTTCATAGAACGGAGCAACTCTCTTCTTATGAGGTTATTATGAAGCTAAAGGATTTCAGCTATGAACTGCCCGAGAGACTCATAGCACAAAACCCGGCTGAGAAGCGCGATATGTCAAGACTTTTGGTATTGGACAGGAAGAATAACACACTGGGACATAAGCATTTTAAAGATTTATGCGATTACCTCGAATCCGGAGATTGCTTAGTTATAAATAACACCAGAGTTCTTCCGGCCAGACTTTTGGGTGAGAAGGAAAAGACCGGCGGGAAAATAGAGTTTGTACTTTTAAAACGAATAGAAAAGGATATTTGGGAAGTTATTTTAAAGCCGGGGAGGATTGCAAAACCCGGCAGCCGCTTTGTTTTTGGCGAAGGGCTATTAAAGGCTGAAATTCTTGAAATCGGTGAAGAAGGAAATAGAATTGTAAAGTTCTTTTACGAGGGCGTATTCGAGGAGGTTCTCGATAAGGTAGGAATAATGCCGCTACCACCATATATACACGCCAGTCTTGAGGATAAGGAAAGGTATCAGACCATATATTCCAAGATAAACGGTTCAGCGGCGGCTCCTACAGCCGGCCTACATTTTACTGATGAAGTGTTTGAAAAGCTTGCAGAAAAGTGTGTTAATGTTGTGGAAGTGACTCTTCATGTGGGGCTCGGAACATTCAGACCAGTCAAAACTGAAAATATTTTAGAGCATCATATGCACAAGGAATCTTATTCTATCAGTTCCGATGTTTGTGATATTATCAATCAAACAAAAGAAGCGGGGAAGAGAGTCATTGCCGTGGGTACTACCAGTGTAAGAGTTTTAGAAACCAACTCTGACCAAAGCGGTAAAGTGGTGCCCGGCGAAGGGGAAACAGATATATTTATATATCCCGGATATACCTTTAAGGTAGTTGACGCACTTGTAACAAACTTTCATCTTCCGGAATCTACATTAATAATGTTGGTTAGTGCATTTGCAGGGAAGGACTCAATAATGCAGGCTTACCAAGAAGCAATCAATGAGGAATACCGGTTTTTTAGCTTCGGAGACGCTATGCTTATTCTCTAATTCTAATCTAATTTTAATTGTGGTCCCATTGTTTTATCATATTGTTACGGTATACTCAAAATAGAAAATAAACGGAGGCGTTGAGTATGAAGAACAGTTCAAAATATATATTAGGGGCCATACTTGTTATAATAGGGATATTGACGATATCTGGGAATATAGGAATACTTAGTTTTTCGTGGCTTTTAAATCTTACTTGGCCCATGATGTTTATTGCAATATCATTTTTCTTCTTTCTTGGATATCTTTCAAAGAGACCGTATGGAGCTGGATTATTGGTTCCTGCCGGGATATTGCTAACTCTGGGTGGGACTTTTTTACTTGGAGAAATATTCTCTTACGGACTGGTATGGCCGGCTTTTATAGCCGCTCCGGCTGTGGGACTTTTACTCCTTTATTTATTCGGTGATAGAAGCCCGGGCTTGCTTGTGCCGATAGGTATTCTATTCACCATAGCAGGAACTTGCTTTTTCTCGGAATTATTGAATCTATGGGGTGTTTTATGGCCGGGATTTATTATAGCTCCGGCTGTAGGATTGTTTCTCCTTTACATTGCAGGGAGCAGACAACCGGGTCTTCTGATCCCAATATTTATACTTACGGGAATAGCAGTTGTATTTTTCTCTATAGGAACATTCAGTTATTTCGGAAAGTACTTTAAATATGTTGTAGGTGGAGCATTAGTCATCGCAGGTATTAGTACTATTTTGAAAAAGCCTTCATCACGGAAATATGACGACCATAACCATTATTAAGATACAGGGGCAGTTATCTGTTACAACAGAAACCGCCCCGTTTGTTTGGTTATTTCGCGCCCACCCTTGCAGATTTAAATTCGACGAATACTATATTTTTTATTACTCCGGGCGCTTTTTTCTTTCTCTCTACTCTTCTCTTTACTATTTTGTTTCATCATGATGAGATTATACATCTTAAATTAAAATGGTAAAAATACTTAGCGGTAAGGTGCTTCATTGCCCGGTACCTTTGGGTTTTTACTATTTGGCACTTGATTCAAGCGTTTTTCATTCTCCCCGCTTTTTGCCTGTTGTTGGTTAGAATTTGCTGTAGGATTTTTCCTTGGATTCTTGGCCATTGTTTTGCTCCTTTCTTACTTTTCTCATATTATTGGTTAATTGTGAGAAAAATATACCAAAAAACCCGCCAATCATATGATGGCGGGTTATAATTTATGTTTGACTAAATGCTTAAAACTTTTCCCATGAACAATATTGTACCTGTAGTATCATCTGTGATAAAGAAAACAAAAGGCCTGTTGACAATAAAAGTTTTCGGCTCCATGGGAGCTGCGGATGCTGGCATTGCTACTACGGTAGCGGCAGCAGCTTCACTGCCCTCCTCGTTAACATCTATTACTGCTTTATGCAAGACATCACTAATAAACAGATCTTCTCTTATCCCGCTAAAATCAGCTGTGCCATCATCACCAAAGGCCTTTTCCATACCGAGAGATTTTAGACTGTCACTGAGGCTTTTAATGCCGTATTCAAGCTTGAATTTAGGCAACTTTAAATTTACATCATTAGTTTTTCTCAGAGAGCCTCTGATATCATTCCATTGTTCAGTAGTCATATTATTAATAAACTCGTTGATATCAATACCTTCATCGGGAAGAATAACGTGCATTGAGGTTTTATCTTCTCCGTAAGGAAGCCTGATTGCCTTATAATCTTCTCCTTTGGCGTATTTATAATCATCGCTGCGGGACATCATCTCTACTATAATAGTATTGCCGTTATAGGCAAAAAAATCAGAATCAATAGTCTTTTTAGGATCAAACTGTTTACTCCATTCGCCTTTAAAATAAATGGCATTAATAAGATACATAATAATGTCGGGGTCTATAGGGCCGGTAAGCATTTTCTCGATTTTTCCCTTAGTTTCATCCTTGATCCAATCATTAATTGTATCAACTGAAGCAGATTCTGAAAAATCAAGAGAGCTAACTTCTGCACTAAAGTTCTTTTCGTTAGTGGATATAAACTCCTTATTGATAAGTTCTCCCTCTTTTATCCAGATAGAGTTGCCAATATTCAGACTTATACTTTTGTCTATGTTTTTTAAATTGGAGATTAGTTTTTTGTAGCTGTCGTTTACTAATGCTCTGTCAATACCTGTATACCCAAGAGCCTTTTCCATACCGGCTTTTGTTTCGCCCTCAGCTCCGTTATATGCCATGGTAAGAGCAGTGGAGATGCTAAATGGTGAAATAAAAATGTTATCAGCTGCATCTTCACCGTTGAGGGCTTTGAATATATCAAATGCGAACACACTGCTACCATCCAGGACATATTCGTTGATATTGGATACATCGTAGGTTACTCCTGTGCTGCAGGCTGTGGAAGTTATTAATAGCGAGATAACCGATATTAGTGCCAATAATCTCTTCATAATACACCGATTCCTCCTGTGAATTTTATCTTTATACTATGTAATATTAGACGATGTATCACGAAATAAGTTCAGTGCCTTATTTCTTACTTCTGAACACAACAAATTCAGTATAATTATCTTCCTCATCCTGTATGGAATCCTTAATTATCTCAAGGCGGTTAAGCCGGGCAGCGGTTTCGCTTGCTATAGCGGCCGAACATTTGTCATTAAGGGCGGCAACAGCGGCAGCAGCAGCTGAGGTTGTAGAATAGGGAATCAGCTTGCACTCAGGCATGGTCGAAAGAAACTTCTTGCATTGCTCAAGCGCTTTTTCGTGGGAATATATTTTACGAATGCTGGAAAGCTCGGTTCCGGCGGGAGCCACAAGCATCTGTTTAATAGGCAATTTGATACTATTAATAATTTCAAGTTTATTATTTTCCAACAGCTTTTGAACCTTTTCAACCTTGCCGGCCAAAGTATT
>CAYUZC010000066.1:0-9596 GCA_964449525.1 uncultured Ruminiclostridium sp. | reverse complement strand
TATTAATTATAAATCATTAAAAATTATAATTGACGAAATAACATCAAGAAATATTGTTATCGTATCCGCGTATCATCCAAGAACAATGTCATTTCCGGCAGCATATAAGTCAGTTATCGGTGTCGATGTGAATAATGAAATTCATTCAACGGATGAATTTATATATAATGAAAATGGAATCATAGATATAATTGGCGGAAATAGTTATTCGCGATTAAAAAAAAATAATAGTAGTATTTTACCAAACCGTGGCTCAAGCCTAATGGCAGCCAAGATTTCCGGTATTTTAGTTGAATATTTTCAGAAAAATACAACTATTATTGATAGAAACAATGCAGCGAGAGATTTTCTGAAAAAGAAAGCAAGCATAGTTAGAAAATTTCCTGATATTATGGTAGATTCAGGGCGCGATTTTTTTAACTTAACAAAAAAAGCTATAGTTGTTCCGTTTAATAAAGAAGTTACTGCAATCGCAGCAAATAGTGATCTAGTAAATTTTGACATAGATAACTATTATGATTTTGATATAAGTATAAAATATGAGGATGGTAGCCAAAAAGTAATTCTGGGCGGTGAGGATGTATCTGATAAAATACGCACTGACGAAGTATCTATGGGGGCCTCAAATGTATCTGCTATTCCTGCGGTAAGAAAACGTCTGGTTGAGCTTCAACAGGAGATGGCAAGCAATACTTCGGTTGTGATGGATGGCCGGGATATAGGCACACATGTACTTGTCGATGCGCAGGTAAAGGTTTTTTTGACTGCAAGTGTTTCCCAACGTGCTTTAAGACGCTTTAACGAACAAAAAGAAAAGGGCACTTTAAAGAAGGGTCTTGAAGAAATTAAAAAAGAAATTGAAATTCGTGATTACAATGATAGCCATAGAGCTGCATCTCCGTTAAAACAAGCAGATGATGCCATTCTTTTGGATACCAGTAATTATTCAATAGAAGAATCGGTAGAGAAAATACTTGAAATCATCAGAAGTAAGGAGCCGGCTTAATGCTTTACTATATTGCAAAATTTTTATTATTTTTTTATTTTATAATTGTTCGAAGAGTCAAGATTGAAGGCAAGGAGAATATTCCCCAACATGGCCCTGTTCTACTATATGCAAATCATCCCAGCGCATGGGATATGTTTTTAATGGCAGCCTTTTCAAGACGAAAGATACATTATATGGCCAAGGCTGAGCTGTTTCAAAATGCTATTTTACGATTTTTGCTTAAATCAGTTGGTGCTTTTCCTGTAAGCAGGGGCAAAGGTGATGTTGGGTCGGTAAAAACCGTATTTAAACTACTTGAGCAAGGTAAGGTTGTAGGAGTATTCCCCGAGGGGACAAGAACCCCTAAGAAAGATCTAAAGAAAAGAAAAGCAGGCGCTGCTATGATGGCATTGCATTCTAAAGCGCCTATTCTTCCGGTTGGAGTAGAATGGAATAAAAAGGTTTTTTCAAGAGTCCGTGTTGTTTTCGGTGAACCTTTTTTAATGTTACCTAATAACGAAAATAAACATATTGCTAAAGAAGAACTTAAAATACTAACCGAAGAAATTATGGATAAAATATATGCATTAATTGGTCAGTGAGGCTAAAATGGAAATTAAAGTTGCAAAAAACGCAGGGTTTTGTTTTGGAGTTGATAAGGCCGTAAAAACTTCATTGGAATTAAATTACGATGGTAATAAATATACCATGGGTAAATTAATACATAATAAAAATGTGATAGATGAGCTTGAAAAAAAAGGCATACATGCTATAAACGATATTGATATATTAAAAGAAGGGGATTGTGTAATAATAAGGGCTCACGGCATAGGAGAAAAGCTTTTTGATGATCTTAAAAGACTGAATGTAGAAATCATCGATGCAACATGTCCATATGTAAAACGTATACATGATATAGTCAAAAAAGAATTTGAAGCCAGGAATAAGATTATTATTGTAGGTGACAGCGAACATCCCGAAGTAGTTGGAATAAATGGGTGGTGTGAGGGAAAAGCTTTAATTATCCCCGATATAAAAGATGCACAGCAGTTGCCATATTATGATCAAAATGCTGTTATTGTTTCACAAACTACTTATAATAAGGCGAAATATGAAGATATTTGTGAAGTTATAAAGAAAAAGTTTGCATTCGTATTAAAATTTGATACAATATGTAATGCGACTGTGCAACGACAATCCGAGGCAGATAAGCTGTCTAGGGAAGTGGAAGCAATGATCGTAATAGGGGGTAAGAATAGTTCTAATACACAGAAATTATTTGAAATCTGTAAACAGAATTGTTCTGTAACTTATCTTATAGAAAATGCGGATGAGTTGCCTCATATCGATAAAAAAATTAGAACAGTAGGGATTACCGCAGGAGCATCGACACCTGAGAAGGTAATCAAGGAGGTTATTTTTCACATGGAAGACATGATGAATGGGCATGAAGGCGATATTGATTTTAGCGAAGCCCTAGAGCTGACTTTAACCGAGCTTAAGACTAACGAAGTAGTTAAAGGAAAGATTATCGGATACAATAATAACAACGTATTCGTTGATTTGGGCTATAAGGCTGATGGCCTTATCCCAATGGAAGAGTTCCTTGATGATCCTGACTTTGATCCGGAAAAAGAATTGAAGGCCGGAAATGAGATAGAAGTGCTGATAATGAAAATCAATGATGGCGAAGGCAATGTTGCTCTTTCCAAGAAAAAAGTTGATTTTATCCGTGGCTTTGAATTAGCGGAAGAGGCATTCAAGAATAATACTCAGATTGAAGTTATTATTAAAGAAATTGTTAAGGGTGGAGCCGTTGCGGATTTCAAGGGAGTTCGTATTTTTATACCTGCTTCTCAGATTAGCGATAGATTCGTAAAGGACTTAGAACCATATAAAGGTCAAAAAGTTAAGCTCGTTATAACAGAAATGGCAAACAGAAGACGTGTTGTTGGATCTTGCCGGGCTATTATCGAAGCAGAAAAAGCAGTTAAGGCTGAAGCTTTCTGGAGTGAAGTCGAAATAGGCAAGGAGTACACAGGAACCGTTAAAAGCCTTACAAGTTTTGGTGTATTTGTTGATCTTGGCGGTGTGGACGGACTTGTTCATGTATCTGAGCTTTCTTGGAAGAGAGTTGAAGATCCATCAAGTATTATGAAAGTTGATGATGTTGTTACAGTAAGAGTTATTAACTTTGACAAGGAAAAGAAAAAGATTTCATTAGGTTACAGGAAGTTAGAAGATAATCCATGGTACAATATTGAAGAGAAGTATTCTGCAGGAAGCATTGTAACAGGTACTGTTCTTCGTATGGTTCCCTTTGGTGTTTTTGTTGAGCTTGAAGAGGGCGTGGAAGGCCTAGTGCATATTTCCCAGATTTCCAGTGTTCGCATTGGTAGACCGGAAGAGGTTCTGGAAGTTGGCCAAAAGGTTGAGATGAAGATTATGGATATTAATACAGAGCTTAAGAAAATAAGCTTGTCCATAAAGGAAGTTCAGCCTATTGATCCACAGCGTGAAGAAGGCGAAGAAGCTGAAGAATCTTCTAAAGAATCAACTTATGAAAAAACGCCTACCGGACATAGTGAAGAGATGTCAAACACAATTGGTGATATCTTAAAAGATATTCAGGAGTAATTTAAGTACAAAAAGGTTCAATAAGGGCTTTGCCCATCATAGCAAGACCGGATTTCCGGTCTTGCTGTTGTATATTTTTAGTTTGTTCTAAGGAGGGTAATAGTGGAAATCTTTAATGATTACGAACAATTTAAGGCAAAGTTTTATACTTTATCTAATATCGATTTAAATTTTTATAAAGAAAAGCAAATGAAAAGACGTATTACATCCTTGGTAGAAAAACATGGTCTTAGTACATACTGTTCTTTCTTTGAGGAATTGAAGAAAAATTCTGAATTATATAAAACATTTATAAACTACCTTACTATAAACGTTTCAGAATTCTTCAGGAACCCAAGTCAGTGGGAGTATTTTGAGAAAAAAGTACTCTCTGAAACTTTTAAAAATAGAAATCTGTCCGATTTAAAAATATGGAGCTCGGCCTGTTCAACAGGAGATGAGCCATATACTCTTGTGATGATACTCAATAAGTTTTTGCCTCTTGAAAAAATCAGTGTTTTAGCAACTGATATTGACCTAGAGGCTATGAACAAAGCCAAAGCAGGGGTCTATTCCTCAAGGAGCCTGAAAGAGCTTCCAAAAGAGTATTTAGATAAGCATTTTAATAGAATAGATGATGATAGCTTTCAAGTATCAGATAAGGTACGTAAATGTGTGAATTTTAAGCAACTTAATCTTTTAAAGGATCCATATCCAAAAGGAATGGATATAATAATCTGTAGAAATGTACTGATTTATTTTACAGAAGAAGCAAAAAATAATATAATGAAGGGGTTCAGTGAATCCCTTAAGCCTAATGGTGTACTTTTTATAGGAAGCACCGAACAAATTATGAATTATCAGAGCTTTAATATAAAGCCTATAGAAACATTTTTCTATCAAAAAGTGGAGGAATAGTGTTCATGGTAGAGATAGACAAAATGACTAAGGATGAACTTTTAGAGATAGTGAGAATTAAGGACGAACTATTAAAAGAACAGAGAGAAGAATTGGATGCATATAGAGAATTAGTGGAAGAATTGCATGCAAAGCTTGGTATAAAAGATTCAACTTACTCAGGAAATGGAGATTAATTGTGTTCGCCTATCTAAAGGGTATTTTAATTAAAAAAACAGCAGACAGCATCATTATTGATGTTAATGGCGTCGGATATAATGTTTTTACAACCGGTTCAATTCTCTCAACTTGTGTTGAAACAGGTAATGAGATTAAGCTTCATACCCATTTCCATGTTAGAGAAGATATTCAGGCTCTTTATGGTTTTCTTAATGAAGAAGAGCTTAAAATGTTTGAACAGCTTCTTGCAGTTTCCGGAGTAGGCCCAAAGGCAGCACTTAGTTTGGTATCCTTCATTTCGCCATCCCAATTTGGCCTAGCGGTATTAACCGATGATATTGAAAGCTTTACAAAAGCTCCGGGGATAGGGAAAAAGACCGCTCAAAGGATTATTTTAGAGCTTAAGGATAAATTAAAGAAATTAAATACCCAATTAATTGGTGTCAAAGATGAGACGACATGTATACAGCCATCAGGCAATAAAATGAATGAGGCAATAAGTGCTTTAGTTATGCTGGGGTATTCATCCCAGGAAGCGAGTAAGACAATTTTGGCTGTATATGATGATGAAAAAACAATAGAGCAGATAATAAAGGATGCACTTAAGAGTGTTTCTTAGTAAGGTGAGGTGGTATAGTGGAGGAAGAGGAAAGACTTATAAACAGCGAGTTCAGACGAGATGATTTTGACGAGGCTGGCTTAAGACCACGTACCATTAACGAATATATAGGACAAACTAAGGTAAAAGAAAATCTTCTTGTTTTTATAGAAGCAACCAAAAAAAGAGGGGAAGCGCTGGATCATGTGCTTCTTTACGGGCCTCCCGGGCTTGGTAAAACTACTCTTGCCGGAGTTATCGCCAGCGAGTTAGGGGTTAACCTTAGGGTAACCTCAGGCCCGGCTATTGAAAGGGCAGGGGATTTAGCTGCTATTCTTACTAATCTGGGTCAATCTGATGTTCTCTTTATTGACGAAATCCATAGGTTAAACAGAAATGTTGAAGAAATCCTGTATCCGGCTATGGAGGACTATGCTCTGGATATCATAATCGGGAAGGGCCCCAGTGCCAGATCAATTCGACTTGATTTGCCTAAATTCACATTGATTGGTGCCACAACCAGAGCCGGGCTCTTAACTTCTCCGTTAAGAGATAGATTTGGCATTATAAACCGTTTAGAGATTTACACACATGATGAACTTACTACTATTGTAAAGCGATCAGCTAATATTTTGGATATAGAAATAGAAGAAACGGGAGCACAAGAGATTGCAAAGCGCTCAAGAGGAACTCCGAGAATTGCAAACCGCCTTCTAAAAAGAATTCGCGACTTTGCTCAGGTTAAATCAGACGGATATATTTCGAAGGAAGTAGCCAAATATGGGCTGAAAGCTCTAGAAATTGATGAACTGGGTTTGGATAATACTGATAGAATTGTACTTAACACAATAATTAACAAGTTTGATGGAGGCCCTGTAGGTTTGGATACACTAGCAGCCTCAACAGGGGAAGAATCGAATACAATAGAGGATGTTTATGAGCCGTATCTGTTACAGTTAGGCTTTATTCAGAAAACACCAAGGGGCAGACGTGCTACCCGTCTTGCATATCAGCATCTAGGCATTCAATATACGGATAATGATGATAACAATCAAATAAGTTTAATTGATGGTAATTGAAAAAAGGAGACAAAGCTATGTCATACAAGGTAGGATTTATAGGTGCAGGTAACATGGGCGGAGCTCTTTTGAGGAGTATAGTCAGATATAATAAAGAAACCGCGAACCCTTTATTCTCACTTAGCGCATTTGATACCAACTCGGAATTGATGAAAAAAATCACAAGCGAATTGGGAGTACTGGAAGAAACCAGCATCGCTGACCTTGTAAAAGACTGCGATATAATTGTTTTGGCAATTAAACCTCAATACTGTCATGATGTACTTGAGCAAATAAAGCCCGTATTGACACATGAAAAAATAATTGTCTCAATCATAGTGGGACTTTCAACTCAACACTTTAAGAGCGTTCTGGGAAGTAAGGCAAGAGTTGTAAGAACTATGCCTAACACCCCCGCATTGGTGGGAGAAGGTATGACACTTATAAGTTGGAGCGATTCTGTTAATGATGACGAAAAGAAGGCCATAATTAAGCTTTTTAACTGTTCTGGTAAGGTTGAGGAACTGGAAGAAAATCTGATGAGCGAGGTAACCGCCCTTACAAGTAGTAGTCCGGCTTATGTCTTTGTACTTATTGAAGCCATGGCTGATGCTGCGGTTAAATCGGGAATACAGCGTAAATTGGCGTACAGACTTGCCGCACAGGCTGTGATGGGATCAGCAAAAATGGTTTTGGACACCGGAAAGCATCCTGGCGAACTTAAAGATATGGTTTGTTCTCCCGGTGGTACGACTATTGAAGCTGTCGCAACCCTCGAAAAGGAAGGCTTCAGAAATGCAATAATAAAAGCTATGGATGAGTGCACAAGAAAAGCCAGGGAAATAGGCCAAAAAAGATCCGGTATATAGGAGAAAATATGGAGTATTACGAAAAAACTATTAGTTCAGAGTTGAAGTATAAAGGAAATATTATTGATGTAGAAAAATTAATTGTTGAGCTTCCTAATGGGAAACTGGCATCCAGGGATGTTGTTAGAAATGCAGGCGCATCTGTTGTTGTTCCTGTTATCGATGACGAGATTATACTGGTACAACAATTTAGAAAACCAGCTGAAAAGGAATTTATTGAGCTTCCTGCAGGTAAACTGGAGTTTGGCGAAGACCCTGCTGTCTGTGCCACCCGTGAGCTTAAGGAAGAGACAGGATACAGTACAGGGAAGCTTGTTAAGATTTTAGAGCTTTATCCGGCTCCGGCGTTTTCAGACGAGGTTCTTCATATTTATTTAGCGACAGAACTAATAAAAGGTGAAGCCACACCGGATGAGGACGAATTTATTTCTGCTAAAGCATATAAATTTGCCGAAGCCTTGACCATGATAGACGAGGGCATTATAAACGACAGCAAAACAGTGGCCGGAATTCTGTTTGCATCAAGATATCTGAACAAATAATCAATATTTTCGGGAGATAATTATGGCTATATCCGTTAAGAAAATCGGTATAATCGGTTTAGGTTTAATCGGAGGCTCTATTGCACGTGCTTTAAAACGAAAAGATAATTCTTACATTATAAAAGCATGGGATAGGGATAAGGATAATCTGGAGAGAGCGCTGTCCGAAACAATACTTGATGAATATGCTTCGTCAATAAAAGAAGGCTTCTTTGAATGCGATGCTATTTTTCTTTGCATACCGGTTTTTGCTATGAAAGATATTCTTGATGAGCTATTAATAAATATTTCTCCAAATTGTATTTTAACCGATGTCGGCAGTACAAAATCTGATGTAGTGGACTTAATAAATGAAATGAAGGTGAAAAACCCTTTTATTGGGGGGCACCCTCTTGCCGGGTCTGAAAAGTCTGGCTTCATTGCATCAAGGGCAAATCTTTTTGAGAATGCGTACTACTGTCTTACTCCTACAGAAAACGCAAATAATAACGTTTTAAAAAAGCTAAGGGATATTGTAAAGGATTTAGGCGCAATACCAATAGAAATGACTCCGGAGGAACATGATAGGGTAACAGCAGCAATAAGCCACGTTCCTCATGTTATAGCAGCTTCTCTTGTGAATTTAGTTGATGAGCTTGACAGCCCGGATAATATGATGAAAACAATATCTGCAGGCGGATTTAAGGATCTCACCCGTATTGCTTCGTCCTCTCCGGGTTTGTGGGCAGGAATATGCTTATCTAACAGAGAGAAAATACTTGAGACATTAAAATCCTATATAGAGGGGCTAAATTGCTTTGAGACCGATTTAAAAAGCGAAAACAGGGATAGTATCGAAAAGTTTTTTACTTCTGCCAGAGACATTAGAAATGCTTTATCTGACAGAAAGAGTATTTTTCAAAAAACTTATTCAATTATGGTCGATGTGGACGATAAACCCGGTATTATTGCCTTTATTGCCTCGGCTCTTGCAAATGAGAATATTAATATTAAGAACATCGGAATCTTAAACAGCAGGGAGACAGAAGAAGGAGCATTGGAAATTCAGGTAGAGAGTGAAGAATTCCGTCTCCGTGGAATTGAAGCACTAAGCCGTTTAGGGTATAGGGCAAAACAGAAGGATTAATAGATAATTTTGCAAATAAGACTTTTTATTTAACTTGTACAATGTATATTTCTTGTTACAACCTCATAAATTCTATCGAGGTGAGTGACAATGTTATTTATCAGCATAAAAAAGAAAACCATAGGATTGTTTTTCCTGGCAATTATACTTTGTTTGGTAGCTGTTACAATTTACTCTGCTGCAAAAGTTTCTCATAACGAAAATAAATACCAGTCAGTTCTGGCTATGACACAAATGTTTGATGATACACACTTTATTGCGTATATATCAGATGTTGAAGCCCATAAGAATAAGCAGAATATAGAGGTTTTTGATATAACAAAGGGCGAAGTTATTATCACTGAGCCCACCTGCATGGATATACAAAACGAGGTTTTTAATTACGTAAAGACTATTAAAAGCCTATACACAAAAGTTATGCCATTTCCTGAAAAGGGATATGTAATACGTGTTCCGTTCGATACACCCATAAAAGTAAATCAGAAGCTTATTAACGAGGCCGGGATTAAAGCAGTTGATTCATTATTTATAATACTTAGTGACAAGGAAGCACCGATAATGCTTATACTAGATGGTCAGGAAAGACCATACTTCTATACATTTAACGCCAATATACAGGCCTTGCTGGATTATGTAAAGCTAAAACCTTTAGCAGATCAATCACAAGAGAGTATGGAGGATACCGACCAAGAGAATACCGATATCCCTACAGAAATTGAAAC
>CAYUZC010000065.1:0-9632 GCA_964449525.1 uncultured Ruminiclostridium sp. | reverse complement strand
ATTTCAGCCTGTTTATCAGTCGAATCCACTTCAGCGTTGAGAGAAGTTGAACTTCTTAATACCAACGGTTCTTTCGACGGAATTTCCGATGCTGTTATCTCAATTATATCTTGATTGTTTTGTATTGGAAATGAAGATATATCAAGAGGAAAATGTGATAATGCCAATATAACAATAAGAAACCTATTCATAATTCACGTCTTAAAAATAATTCCTAATGTTATATATAGTCTTTTTCCCAATTAAAAGTACATTTCCTAGAAAGAAAAAAGGCAGATCTTTAATCTGCCTTAATTAGGATAATGTACAATAAACCTTATTATTCGATTTCTACTACTGCCGCATCCGGAGCATTCTTTTTGACTGATTCAATACCATTTAAGCAAGCTGCTTTTGTTGTATAAGCTTCCCCGGTTGCAATAGTTTGACCATTCGATGCCTTTAATCTGAAGCGAAACTCTCCGGCTTTGTCCTTATAAATTTCAAATTTTCCTGCCATAGTAATGACTCCTTTCAATTACAATATCGATATTATAACATAATTACCCCTTCAAGATTTATATTAACATAGTTTAAATTATAAATTTTGCTAAAACCCTTAATAATTAAAATTGATAAGGCTGATTCATCTTTTTTCTATCATTTTTTATTCAACCGTGACACTTTTGGCGAGGTTTCTTGGCTTATCTACATCGTTTCCTTTCATTACTGAAACATAATACGCAAAAAGCTGCATGGGGGTAACAGCTACTGCCGGCGCAAATATGTAGTCCATATCAGGTATTGTTATTACAGCATCTGCCACCTTTGATACATCCTCTGTATTTTTTCTAGTAGCTATTGCCAAAACCACTGCGCCTCTGGCCTTGATTTCCCGGATATTGCTAATCATTTTATCCAGCAAGTGATCCTGGGTCAATGGACATATTACTAAAGTTCCTTCCTCGATTAGCGCAATGGTCCCATGCTTTAATTCTCCTCCGGCATAGGCTTCCGAGTGTATATATGATATTTCTTTTAGTTTCAGAGAACCTTCCATTGAAAGAGCATAGTCCATACTTCTTCCGATAAAAAATACACTTCTTGCGTTAAAATGTTTGTATGCAAACTTCTGAATTATCTCTCTTTCACCCAAAACAGATTCAATATGCTGGGGTAATTTTTGAAGTTGGTCAATATAATTCCGGTATGATTCTTCATTTAACTCTCCTCTTTGATTAGCAAGGTTTAAAGCAAAAAGGTAGAGTGCTGCAAGTTGAGTATTGTATGCTTTCGTTGATGCGACTGCTATTTCAGGTCCGGCCCATGTATATAGAACATCATCGGCTTCCCTGGCAATTGAGCTACCTACAACATTTACAATTGCAATAATTCTTGATCCTCTTTTCTTAGCCTCTCTCATAGCCATAAGAGTATCTAAAGTCTCCCCCGATTGACTAATAACAACGGTAATTTGTTTATCATTGATTATTGGCTCCCTGTAGCGAAATTCGGAGGCCACATCCACTTCAACGGGTATACGGGCAAGCTTTTCGATAATATATTTTCCTACAACACCTGCATGATAGGCAGTTCCGCAAGCAATTATATTAATTTTTTCACAGTTTTTAATAAATTCATCGGTAATATTAAATTTATCTAAAATGATTTGATCATTCTTGATCCTCGGGCTTAAGGTTGCTTTAATAGCAATAGGCTCCTCACAAATTTCCTTCATCATAAAATGTTCGTATCCGCCTTTTTCAGCCGATGAGATGTCCCAGTCTACATGAAAGACATCCCTTTGTACCTTTTCTCCCAAAAGATTAAAAATCTCCGCTCCTTTTTCTGTAACACTCACAACTTCCCTATCCTCAAGGATATAAATATCCCTAGTATACTCTATAATTGCCGGGATATCCGAGGCTATAAAGGTCTCATTTTCCCCCAAACCGACAATCAACGGGCTGTCTTTTCTGGCGGCTATGAATCTGTCGGGATAATCAGCGCAGATAACACCGAGAGCATAGGCACCTTCAACATCGTTCATAGTATTCATTACCGCTTTGAGCAAATCACCCTTATAGTTATACTCAATTAATTGAGCGATAACTTCTGTATCTGTCTCAGAAACGAATTCATATCCTTTTCCAACAAGAAAGTCCTTAAGCTGCATATAGTTTTCAATGATACCATTATGTACAACGGCAATATTTCCGTTATTGCTAAGGTGTGGATGGGAGTTAATATCATTTGGCTCCCCATGAGTAGCCCATCTTGTATGACCAATTCCAAGATGTCCCTTAAACTTAGTATTATTGAGTTTTTCTTCAAGGCTGGTCAGACGCCCTTTACTCTTTATAACAGATATTTGATTATCATCAAGTATGGCTATCCCTGCCGAATCATATCCTCTGTATTCCAACTTTTTTAGTCCTTTGACAAGAACAGGTGTAACATCTCTTCCACCTATATATCCAACAATTCCGCACATAATAAATACTCCTTCATAATAATTTTTAGTTAAGACTCTTAAGACCAACTAAAATAAAGATAGAAGGTCTTTTGCGTAACAAACTTAACTGCTCATTATGGCAGTTACACATATTAAATTATTAATGCTTTGAATTATTTGAAATGCATAAGTCCACATAAACACTTTCTATCTCTGTCGTCACCGACATACTTTGTTGATGTTTTTACGATGGTGGCACACCGGAGGGTTTCCGCCGAAGATTTCGATAACCTCCCTCTCCTCGTCAACTAAGTTTAATCCTAGTTCTGGCGCTTGCTATACTGTCTGTAGAATATTGCTCCTTTCCGACAGTTACTTTGCATTTCAATTCTATTATATTCTAATCGGTTCGTTATGACCATGCAAGTTTTTTTACATTTAAAATAAGACAGGAATTATAAAAAATCCCTGTCTTCATGAGCATAGTAATACAACCTTTATCGGCTATGCAAGACGTTTTTCAATTATATCCACAAGTTCACTTGCCTTTTTAGTAATATATTCTTGTTCTCTGCCTTCAATCATCACTCTAACCAAGGGCTCAGTACCTGAAGGTCTTATTAAAACACGACCTTCTCCGTGAAAGGTCTCCTCAAGTTCACTGCATTTCTTCGCTATAATCGGGTCCTCAAGATAACTATATTTTTTACTGTTACATACCTTTGCGTTTTTGAGAACCTGCGGGAATATTGTCATTATACTTGCCAGTTCGGAGAGCTTCTTACCTGATTCCTTCATGATGGCTAATAGTTGCAGTGCTGTCACAAGACCATCCCCTGTAGTGTTATAGCTACGCAGGATGATATGTCCGGATTGCTCTCCGCCAATAGTGAAATCTCCCTCAAGCATCTTTTCAAGAACGTATCTGTCACCGACAACTGTCTTTACTAAACTAATTCCGTTTTCTTTTGCCATAATATCAAATCCAAGATTACTCATAACGGTTGCCACAATAGTATTATTCTTAAGCAAATTCTTATTTTTCAGGTGAAGGCCAATTATTGCCATTACCTTGTCACCGTCAATTAATTCGCCATTTTCATCAACAAAAAGCACCCTGTCAGCATCACCGTCAAACGCTAAACCAACATCACAAGCGTTATTCCGGGTGAAATTCTTCAGCATATTTAAATGGGTTGAGCCACAATCCTTGTTTATATTAAGTCCATCCGGATCATTACTTATAACTAACAACTCTGCACCGAGCTTACGGACAGCCGTTGGTGAAGTTATATAGGATGCTCCGTTTGCACAATCCATAGCTATTTTAAGACCCTTTAAGTCCCCTTTTACAGTACTTGTGGCAAATTCTACATAATCATCTATAGCTGTAACCAGCCCAGAAGTTATACCTACGCCTAATCCATGAGGACTGGGTATTTTCTCTGCGTTATTTAAAATGATTGCTTCTATTCTGTCTTCCATTGCATCTGACAGTTTGTAGCCCTCAGAATTAAAAAATTTAATTCCATTGAATTCTGCAGGATTATGTGATGCAGAAATCATAACTCCAGCGTCATACTTATATTCCCTAACCAAATGAGCTATTGCCGGAGTAGGAATAAAACCGGCAAGTACAGCCTCAGCTCCGGCTGAGCATATCCCGGCAACCAAAGCCTTTTCGAGCATATCACCTGACCGACGGGTATCCTTCCCAACAAGAATTCTCGGCATATGTAAAGATTCACTTGCAAGTACATAGGCCCCGGCCCTTCCCAAATTATATGCGATTTCTCCGGTTAATTCTGTGTTGGCTACACCTCTGACACCATCAGTTCCAAATAGTCTTCCCATAGAATAATCCTCCGTTCATCAGGTTTTAAAAAAGTATTAAATAAAAATGGACTCCCCTTGAGAGCCCGGATGGTGGGGAATGCCAGTTTCGAACTGGCGACTTCTACCGTGTGAAGGTAGCACTCTCCCACTGAGTTAATCCCCCAACATCAATATGCTACGATGATTTTTTTTGTTTGTCAAGAAATTGCTAAATCAATTATTTATTACATCAGATTCGCCAACTAAAACATCTTCTAAGGCCGCCCCGGGAGGAACCATAGGCCAAACCTTAAGATCCCTGTCTATTTCACAGTTTATAACCACAGGACGATTCAGACTAAGTGCTTCTTTAAGAATTCCCTCGGTGTCCTCTTTTTTAGTCAGATTGAAACCGCATGCTCCAAAGGCTTCTGCCAGTTTAACAAAATCCGTTCCTCTGTCCAAGGTTGTATGAGAAAATCTTTTATCATAAAACATATCCTGCCATTGTCTTACCATACCTAAAGCATGGTTATTCATAATTACTACAATAATCGGCAAGTTATACTCAACTGCTGTGGCGAGCTCATTTAAATTCATTCTGAAGCTACCGTCACCAGCTATGTTGAATACCCTTTTATCAGGTTTAGCAATTTGCGCTCCCATTGAGGCACCCAGACCAAAGCCCATCGTTCCCAATCCACCCGAGGTTATTAGAGTGCGAGGTTTTGTAAATTTATAGTGTTGGGCTGTCCAAATTTGATGCTGACCTACTTCTGTTGCTAAGATTGCATCTCCCTGCGTAATTTCATAAATTTTGTCCAATATGTATTGAGGTGTTAAATCCTCCGAGTCTTTGGTTAACGGATATTTTTCTTTAAGTTCTTTAGTGAAGCTAAGCCATTCACTTCTGTCTCTAGTTTCAATGCCTTTGTTAATACGTCCGAGGACTTCTTTTACATCACCAATTATATGACATTCAGTGCTAATATTTTTATTGACTTCTGCAGCATCAATATCAATATGCAGTATTTTTGCACAAGGCGCGAAGCGCTCAAGCTTACTTATTACGCGGTCACTGAAACGGGCTCCTATGGCCACAAGAAGATCACATTCGGTAACAGCCATATTTGACGCCTTCGTTCCATGCATTCCAACCATACCGGTATAAAGCTCATGAGTAGCCGGAAAAGCGCCCATTCCCATTAGACTTAATGTTACTGGTGCACGTAGTTTATCTACCAGTTCAAAAAGCTCTTTAGAAGCATCGGATATTGATACGCCTCCACCTGCATAAATTAAGGGCTTGATGCTGTTATTCAAAAGGTTTATCGCATCTGCAACAGCCTTATCGCTGATATACTCAACAGACCTTTCAATTTCACCTGTTTTTCTTTCCACATAATCTACCTTTTGGGCTGTAATATCCTTGGGAATATCTATAAGAACAGGCCCCGGTCTGCCTTCTTTTGCAATTTGAAATGCTTTTCTTACAATATCAGCCAAATCATTTATATCTTTTACTATAAAGTTATGCTTGGTAATAGGCATAGTAATCCCTGTAATATCAACCTCCTGAAAGCTATCCTTACCCAGAAGGTTTAATGCGACATTACCGGTAATCGCGACCATTGGAATCGAGTCCATATAAGCGGTAGCGATTCCTGTAACAAGATTAGTGGCTCCGGGTCCGGAAGTGGCAATGCAGACTCCAACCTTACCGGAAGCTCTTGCATAGCCGTCTGCCGCATGGGATGCTCCCTGTTCATGGGAAGTTAATATATGCCGTATTTTATCCTGATATTTGTATAGAGCGTCATAAATATTTAAAACAGCTCCTCCGGGAAATCCAAATACGGTATCCACACCCTGCTCAAGCAGGCACTTTACTAAAACTTCAGCTCCATTTAATTTCAAAGTTATATCCTCCTAAACCTTCATTACAGCACCTTCGCTGGCTGATGTAACAAACTTTGAGTAGCGTGCTAGATAACCTGTTTTAATCTTTGGTGATGGGCATACCCAGTTTTTCCTTCTGTTTTCCAATTCTTCATCACTTACTTTGAGATTGAGGGTACATTTTCTCATATCAATAGATATTGTATCGCCGTCTTTGACAAGGGCAATAGTTCCACCCTCCGCAGCCTCCGGTGATACATGCCCTATGCAGGCACCTCTTGTGGCCCCGCTGAATCGTCCGTCTGTAATTAAAGCCACATCGGCATCTAAACCCATACCTGCAAGAACAGAGGTCGGCATAAGCATTTCGCGCATTCCCGGTCCGCCTCTGGGGCCTTCATAGCGTATTACCACTACCTCACCCTTCTTGATTTCACCATCCAGAATAGCTTTTATTACATCATCCTCAGAATCAAATACTCTGGCAGGGCCTTCGTGAATCAACATGTTTTCTGCTACGGCACTTCGTTTTACCACGCTGCCGTCTGGGGCAAGATTACCCTTAAGAACCGCAATCCCTCCCGTTTGTGAATAAGGATTCTCAACCGGTCTGATTACATTCTGATTTAGATTTACAGCAGTGACAATATTTTCACCTACGTTTTTCCCTGTAACTGTGGGGCAATTTAAATTTAGCAAGTCTCGTTTTGAAAGTTCCTTCATAACAGCCATTACGCCGCCGGCTGCATATAAATCCTCCACAAAATGATTACCGGCCGGAGCAAGCTTGCATAGATTAGGAGTCTTCTCGCTTATATTATTTGCTAAATCCAAGTCAAAATGTACACCCGCTTCATATGCTATTGCCGGAAGATGCAGCATGCTGTTGGTACTGCAGCCTAATGCCATATCAACCGTAAGGGCATTGTGAAGAGCCTCAGATGTAATAATATCTCTGGGTTTTATATCGTTTTTTACAAGCTCCATAATTTTCATACCTGACATTTTTGCCAGGCGTATCCGTTCCGAATAAACAGCAGGGATAGTACCATTTCCCGGCAAAGCCATCCCAATTGCCTCAGTCAGACAATTCATACTGTTGGCGGTAAACATACCCGAACATGAACCACAACTTGCACATGCACTGTTTTCAAGAGAATTAAGCTCGGACTCACTCATTTTACCCGCCTGAACGGCTCCTACTGCCTCAAACATATTAGTAAGGCTGATACCATCGCCCTTCACTCTTCCCGCCAGCATAGGTCCACCGCTTATAACAATTGCAGGTATATTTAATCTCGCTACACCCATAACCATTCCGGGTACAATCTTATCACAATTAGGTATTAGAACTAATCCATCAAAGCCCTGTGCAAGAGCCATAGATTCAAGGCTATCGGCAATGAGTTCTCTTGAAGGCAACGAATAATGCATACCGATATGTCCCATTGCTATCCCATCACAAACTCCTATAGAAGGAAATTCCATAGGTGTGCCCCCAGCCATACGCACACCGGCTTTAGCGGCCTCCGCAATCTTATCAAGGTGCATGTGTCCCGGCACAACCTCGCTTTTAGCACTCACAATACCGATTAATGGACGGTTCATTTCTTCATCGGTTAATCCAAGAGCTTTAAATAATGATCTATGTGGGGCTCTTTCTAAGCCTGTTTTTACAGAACTGCTACGCATTATGTTCACGCCTTTCTTTGTTTTATCGATTTTTTTATAATAGCATTAATTAATTTTTGCTCAAACTTTCAACTATAAGTTCACCCATTTTATTGGTTCCGACAAGGGTTTTACCGGAACTCATGATATCTCCCGTTCTATAACCCTCTTCAAGCACCTTATTAACAGCGTTTTCAACAGTCTGAGCTTCATTTTCAAGACCCAATGTGTATCTAAGCAACATGGCAATGGATAGAATTGTAGCTATAGGATTTGCTTTGTCCTGTCCCGCTATATCGGGAGCTGAACCATGAATAGGCTCATACAAACCAAAACTATTTTCTCCAAGACTTGCCGAAGGTAGCATTCCGATAGAACCGGTAATCATACTGGCTTCATCGGACAAAATGTCACCAAACATATTACTTGTAACAATTACATCAAACTGTCGAGGATTTCTTACAAGTTGCATGGCAGCGTTATCCACATATAAATGATCTAGGGCAATGTCGGGGTAATTTTTAGAAACTTCTGTTACTACCTCACGCCATAACCTTGAGCTTTCGAGAATATTTGCTTTATCAATACTTGTAACCTTAGATCCCCGTTTTTTTGCTATTTCAAATGCAATCTTAGCTATTCTTTCAACCTCACCTACACTGTATGCTTCGGTATCGAAAGCTTCCTGACCCATTTTTCCTTCACGGCGACCTCTTTCACCAAAATAAATTCCCCCGGTAAGCTCACGGACCACCATAATATCGATGCTATCGCCTATAATCTCAGGTTTTAACGGACAAGCGTCCCTAAGCTCCTTATATATTACTGCAGGCCTGAGATTCGCAAACAATCCCAATTGACCTCTCAAACCCAAAAGAGCTTTTTCAGGCCTTAGATGCCCGGGAAGGGTATCCCATTTCTGGCCCCCAACTGCCCCTAGAATTACTGCATCGCTTTTCTTACATACTTCGATTGTTTCCTTTGGAAGAGGCTCTCCTGCTACATCAATAGCACATCCCCCAGCCAATACTTTTTCATTTACAAAGCTATGACCATATATCATACCTATTTTATCTAATACTTTTAGGGCTTGGTCTACAACTTCCGGACCTATCCCGTCACCGGGTATGACTGCTAATTTATAATTCATAAGGGCCTCCTGCTAATATAATTTGTATTTATGGGTATCCACCCAGTATTGTTAAAAAATATTATTCTTTAATATAATTTATAAGGCCTTCGGCTTGTATTATTTTCTGCATAAAATCCGGAAACGGCTGTGCATTGAAAGTGGTTCCTTTTGTAAGGTTTCGTATCGTACCTGAATCAAAATCCACTTCCAGCACATCACCCTGATCTGTTCCTTTAACAGCCTCTTCACATTCCAGAATAGGTAGGCCAATATTAATAGAATTTCTATAGAAAATCCGGGCAAAAGAAGATGCAATTACACATGATATACCTGATGCCTTAATAGCAATGGGAGCATGCTCTCTGGATGAACCACAGCCAAAATTCCTGTCGGCTACGATAATATCCCCGTCCTTAACATTTTTTATAAAGTCCTTATCGATGTCCTCCATGCAATGACTTGCCAATTCCTTTGAATCACTGGTATTAAGGTGTCTGGCAGGAATTATTACATCGGTATCTACATTATTCTGATATCTGAATACTTTGCCTTTTGCTTTCATAATAGCCTCCTTATTTTTATGAGACGGAAACTCCATCTCTAACGTTACTTTACAAATTCATAGTTTAAGAATAATGCGAAGTAAATTGTAGTGTGCCTACTGTCATTCTGAGTGCCTTC
>CAYUZC010000064.1:0-9692 GCA_964449525.1 uncultured Ruminiclostridium sp. | reverse complement strand
GACGGATTATTCCATGATGCTCTTGTTTTACACCGGGTAGATATCCGGGAACATCAGTAAAAGAAACAAGTGGAATATTAAACGCATCGCAAAAACGTATAAACCTAGCAGCTTTATCGGAAGCATCTACATCCAAAACTCCTGCGGATACATTAGGCTGATTTGCTACAATTCCCACTGTTTTTCCGCCAATGTGTGAAAACCCTACCAAAATATTCTTTGCAAACCCTTTGTGAATTTCAAAAAATTCAGCATTATCTGTAACTCTAGTAATAATATCCAACATATTATAGGGCTTATTGGGGTCATCTGGGATAATAGTATTAAGTTCTGGGTCGAGCCTGTTTACATCATCCTGCGACAGAATTTCATCAGGATCGCTTAAATTATTATCGGGCAGATAAGAAATAAGCATTTTAATTTGTTCAAAGCAACTATCCTCGTCTTGGCATTCGAAATGAGCAACACCACTCACCGTGTTATGGGCGTTAGCGCCACCTAGAGTATCAAATGTTACATCCTCGCCGGTTACAGCTTTAATAACCTGAGGTCCGGTAATAAACATATGGCTTGTTTTATCGACCATGAATACAAAGTCGGTTATTGCGGGAGAATATACCGCTCCGCCCGCACATGGACCTAATATTACAGATATTTGCGGAATCACTCCGGAAGCCATTGTGTTTCTTAGAAAAATATCACCAAAGCCTCCTAAAGCATCTATTCCTTCTTCGATTCGGGCTCCGCCGGAATCATTAATGCTTACAAAAGGAGCACCCATTTTCATTGCCATGTCCATTACTTTTGTGATTTTCTTTGCGTGCATTTCACCAAGGGAGCCACCAATAACCGTAAAATCCTGAGAAGCCACGAATATAAGGCGTCCATCTACAGTACCGTAACCAGTGATTACGCCATCTCCTGCAATTTTTTTATTCTGCATTTCAAAATCAATACCTCTTGCTTCGACAAAAGCATCGATTTCTACAAAACTTCCTGCATCAAATAGTATGTTTAATCTCTCTCGTGCGGTTTTCTTTCCCGCGCCATGTTGTTTTGCGACCTTTTTTTCTCCACCACCTTGTTTAAGGTGTTCTTTCCTTGCGTGAAGATCATTTACTTTTTCAAAAGTTGCCATTTTTTCACCTCGTAGAATGATTATATAGTGTTATTTCGTATATAAAACAAATTGTTAAATGGTTAACTAAATTATCACATGGTCATAATTATATATTAGTTTAACTTACAGTGCAATATTTATTAGTCTGCAAGTAGCGTAGAAATATTAAAAATTTATCCAATTAGGTTTACCCACATTTTTAAAAACCAAAAATTTATAAAAAACTGAAAAATGATTCCTTTTGACGAAATCAGTATATAAAACGGATGAAATACATAAAATCTAAACAGATATTTTATTAGGAGGAATGTATATGATCAAATGGGCAATAACTTTTTTCTTTCTGGCACTTATAGCAGGCTTGTTTGGTTTCGGTCTAATCGCAAATTTATCGTTCGGAATCGCAAAAATTCTATTCTATATATTTATTGGCCTCTTTGTAGTCAGCCTTATTTTTGGTAGACGTATGACGAGATCCAGAACCTGATAAATGATACAAGTGTAAAGTCTCCTATTAATAAAAAGAGCCTTGTGATAGTCAACATATTAACATCATAAGGCTCTTTTATTGTCATTCTATTCGGACGAAAGTCTCTTTTCTCCCGTTATATCCTTTATAGGTGCTATATCTTGTGTGACTTCAAGAGTGCCAAGATATTCTCCCTTGGCATTTCTTACGGCGTAATAACGAATGAGTGCATATCTTGGTCCCATACGAATCCAGAAATCCTCATGATCCTTATTTCCCGCCTTAAAATCTTCCACTATTTTTTCAACCACATGCACACTTGCCGGTGGGTGACAATTGCTGACCTGCCTGCCGATTACTGTCTTGGGCCGAGCAAAAATTCTTTCCTTGCCCATGGTGAAATACTTGACGGCTCCTTCCTTATCAACAAAGGTCATATCAAATGGAACTGTGTTTAATACAGCATTAGCTTCTTCCGGCGACATGAATCCAGCGTCAAATTCAATATATCCATTATTTGAAGGTTCCTCGCCCTGATCCAGAATTTTTCCTTCAACATCCACTTTTACAGGCTTCCATTTATCCTTAGGCTTAATAAGTGTATAACCAAATCCCTTACTTTCTTGTTGTATTTTGAACCACTCATCTTCAGACATGGTATCCAGTACCATAGGAAAAAGAATATTCTCTTCTTTGTAAATCATTTCATTAACACGGATCAAAACAGCCTCAGATTTTTTGATAAGCTGTTCTTTATCAGAATCAGATTCCAAAATTTCAATGACTTCCTTAAGCTCTTCGCGTATTTCATCATCTACTCCCCACATAACCTTTGGTGGAGCGCTAATTCCGTACTTCTCCATGTACGGGAACAAAAGGTTTTCTTTTCTTAAATAATGCTTGTCTATTTCCCGCAACATTTCAAAACCATTTAGTATTTTCTTAGCTTTTTTCTTTGATGCATCGGTTTTATAAGCATCTATATCTGCTTGGATTTCTTTGATAAGCTCCCCCAACGCATTATTTTCTTTTTTAAAGGTATGAATAGGATGTCCCGGGGTTTCCTCGGGCTTTTCAGGCCTGTGAATCTCTTCAATAGAACCCTTGAATACTGCCGAATGAACATCACAAAGTCGCTGAATTTCCTCCACAGGCATTCCCTCAGCTATTAAGGCACCCTCCATTTCTGATATTTCAGCGGTGGATACTCCCTGAATCAATTCTGCAAACTGTGATTTTACATCCTCAACAGCCTTTCCGTCATGAAGCTCTTTGATAATCTCCTTTAAAACCTTTTGCCGATGCTCTCGATTGTTAATCAGCTCACTCATGTTCGGTACCTCCTTTTATAACTGCGAAGCCCTTAGCTTCATACCATGGACATATTCATAACCCATTAGAATAAATCTAAAAAGCCTAAAGCTAGTCTGGCTTATTTTTAATATATTTAATCAATATTACGGTGTTTATTCCAAGGTATAGCAAAAAGAAATCGTAATCTGTGACCGAGCTCACGATTTTAATGAAATATGTTTGGCATATGAAGTTGGCTTATTCTAATGATTTTTCCAGAGCCGGACGATCCAGAAGCAGAACTTTTTTATTCCCTATCATTTCAATAAGGCCCTCATCCTGCATTGAGCTCATTTTCCTACTGACGGTTTCTCTTGTTAGCCCAATATAATTCGCAATTCCCTCACGACTTAAAGGCAAATCTATAATAGTTCCTTGAGCGCTTGGTTTTCCAAATTTATCGGCAAATTCAAGCAATACGGAGCTTACTCTCGCGCCTACAGTACGTGTTCCCATTGCTTCTACAGTGTTTTCCAGACGGTCTAGCCTTTGACATAATACCTCCATCACCTTTATCCCGATATCCGGATATTCCTGTACAAGCTTCTGAAAATCATCCTTATGTATGATGCAAGCATGTGTTTCTTCCAAAGCTTCTACTCCATAACTTGAAGCCTGGTCTCTTAATAGATTTTTTTCTCCAAAGAAATCTCCCTCAGGAAAAATATATAGGATTTGTTCACGGCCATCTACGGTACTTCTAAAAGCTTTTACTTGGCCTTTGTTGACAATAACAAGGTCATTTCTGACCTCTCCTTCATAAAGCAATAATTCGCCCTTTTTATACTCTTTATGTTTTACAAGCTTAATAACCTTTAATAATTGCTCTGTATCCAGTGAGGTAAATATTGAAACGCGTCCCGCACAAAGCTTGTGCTGGCATGAATCACATGTGTAAAGAGATTTATCCATAGACAATTCATCCGTCCTTTTATATCAATAAAACTATAATTCATCTTATTTTCTTTAATCAGATATTCATATTATAACAGAATATATCAAAGCAACATATAGTGCGAACTAAAAAAGCTCCCTGTTAAAGGGAGCGATAAAACACTTAGTATTTAAAGTTAATATTTTTTATTGTAGTTTCTGCTTCGTTTTTTTCCATCTGTCTTTTTCCCTCGATAACTACTTTTTATCATATTTGGCTTATCAGGCATTTTCTTCGTATCTATTTTTGGTGGCTTTGCTTTTTCCAAGTATTCCATTAATAAAGCTGCTGCGATGTCAAGGGTTGATGCAAAGCTATTATCCTCCGATTCTATGTTAAAATCATCTATCATCTTTTCAATATAACGAGTGTATCCAACATGTTTTCCTGCAATTATGGTTTCTTTTGTTAAATCCATAATTGTCCTCATTCTTCTCTCCTCAAAATCAATTACAGCAGGAGGTTTTATAGGAGTTATGAAGGATTTTGTGAATCTTTGAATATCCTTTAGCTTGATGATTTCACGGCCATACACAAAGGTAAAGGCTTTTCCCGCCTTGCCTGCACGTCCTGTTCTTCCGATTCTGTGAACATAATATTCCTCGTCATTAGGTAAATCATAATTAAACACTGCTTCTATGTTATCAACATCAATCCCTCTTGCAGCAACATCTGTTGCTATTAAGATTTCTATATTTCCTTTTCTGAATTGATTCATTACCTTATCCCGCGCCTCTTGACGCATATCCCCATGAAGCGCTGCAGCAGAGTATCCTCTTGCCTGCATACTTGAAGTAAGATCGTCTACTTGTCTTTTAGTATTGCAGAAAACCAAGCTTAACTTGATATCATTCACATCAATAAGTCGAGCAAGAACCTCAAGTTTATTATTGGGATTTACCTCCAGAGAATACTGTTCAACACTAGGAACAGTCAGTATCTTGTGTGTAATTTTAATTCTTACCGGATCTTTTTGATACTTGCAGGTAATGTCTAAAATATCTTTGGACATGGTTGCTGAAAATAAAATGGTTTGTATCTCTTCAGGGACCTTAGTCAAAATAGTATTGATGTCCTCTCGAAAGCCCATATTAAGCATTTCATCTGCTTCATCTAGTATAATCATTTTAAGATTCGAAAACTTTAATGTCCGGCGCCTAATGTGGTCCATAACCCTGCCGGGGGTTCCTATGATAATCTGAGGATGCTTTTTAAGTGCCACTATTTGCCTTTCAATTGGCTGGCCTCCATAAATAGGAAGAATAAGAACATCCTCTTTATACTTGGCAACACTTTTTAGCTCTTTTGCTGATTGAATAGCAAGTTCTCGGGTTGGACATAACACCAAAACTTGGATATCCTCTTCGTTCTCATTGATATTTTCTATTGCCGGGATGCCGAATGCACAGGTTTTCCCGGTTCCGGTTTGAGCCTGACCCAACACATCCCTACCCTCAATAATGTGTGGAATAGATTGTATCTGTATCGGCGTTGCTTCTTCAAAGCCCATATCAGCTAATGCTCTTTCTACTTCGTCAGATAGTTTCAGGTTTCCAAAATTCATAACTTGCATATTTTATCCTTTTCTATTTTTATTCTTTCCTGTTTTTTGCAGTAATCATACAAATATAACACAAATAGTTGTCCATATCAAAAAAAAGACAGTTTGGTCTTTCATTATTAGTATTAGATATTTTTTAACGAAATATTTTATATTATACTGAACATAATAAATCCAACAGTATTTATGCTAAAATTAGCGAACATATGAACCAGCCAAGAGTTATATATATTATTACTTCTATCGTTCAGCCAGTTGAAGAATAGTCCTGCAATAAAAAGGCCTGATATAATGAGAACAAACATCCATGGACTAAACCAATTTGCCAGAATAGCCACGTGATAAAGTGAAAACGCCAACGCACTTATTATATATGCCACAACTGGGTGAAGTAGCTTTTTTAAAGACAAAAATCCAAATCCACGGAAGAAGAATTCTTCCAGTAGCGAATTTATAAAGGAAATATAAATAGCGACAAACAAAAAATTGTCTTTGTTTATCTTTACATTTTCTGATAGTAATTCGGCAATCTTATCTAAATCAATAAAGCCTGCCATCACCAAGTATCCACAAAAAATCAAGGCATAAACTGCGACTCCCAATAATAACGAGACAGTAATTTGCTTTTTTGAGGCAACTTGAAAAAAGTCTTTTATAGAGACATGTTTGTCAAACCGACAGTAAATAAGGGGGAGCAAAGCAAAAGCTCCTATCTTCCAAAGGGATTTTATCAAATACCCATTGAACGAGGTCTCAACATAATACATTATAAAACATGAAACAATTAATAATATGATGATCCCGGTTGGGGCGATTTTTGCTTTGCTCAAAATAATCTCCTTTTATTTCATGCCCGTGTAGATATGAATGGCATCTCTCAGAAATACAGCCATTCCGGGTTGGCCCTTGTCATAATAGGCCGTAAATCTTTCATCATCCACATACATTTGGGCAACTCCTGCGTGGGTTTCTTTACTGTAATTACCCCAACATAGGCTAATCCATTGTTTGTGAAGCTCAGCGACTTTTTGACCGAGCGGACCTGCAGGATCACCTGTTTTAAATGCTTCGGCTAAGGTTTCCTGAACCTGCGCAGACAGACTCTCCATTTTTCCATAATCTTCTTTACTCATATTTTTCAAATAGTTATTTGATTTTTCAACTGTTTCCTTTCCATATTTTTCTCTGATTTCCTTACCGTATTTTTCTTCATTTTCGGCAATGAATTTTTGCTTAAAGCCCTCAAATTTTTCTTTATCTGACATTTCAATTCTCCCTTCTGACATGGCAATTGTTTTTTCTACATTTACTATTAATGCTTCCAACTGCTCTTTTTTCTCCAGAAGTTTTATATGGTGCTGTCTCAGTGCTTCGATGCCGTTAAAAGAAGATGACAAGACAATATTCCTAATACTGTCCAGGCTTATTCCCAGTTCTCTGTAAAAAAGAATTTGCTGTAACAGGTCAACTTCTTGTTTGCCATATATCCGATACCCCGACGAATTAATCCTTGCCGGCTTAAGAATTCCTATTTCATCGTAATATCGAAGGGTTCTGGTGCTGATTCCTGCAAGTGTTCCCAACTTTTGCACCGTATACTCCATATGTGTCAACTCCTTGTATAAATGATGTTACACCTTCACGTAACGTCAATGTCAACACTCCATAAAACAATTTTGTCAGAAATTAATGACATAAGCAAGAGTCTTATGCTATTTCATCATTTCCCCTGGGTTATCTAATATAGCTGTTTACTATTGCTCCAAGTAATCCCCATGCAGTGCCTAATACTGATCCTGCAATAACATCTCTTGGATAATGCATTCCTACATAGATACGCGTTAAACCTACTACGAGTGCAATTGAATAAAGTATCAAAACACCCGAAATACCTGGGTCGAAATGCTGAAAAAGCATGGTCGCAAGAAAAAATGCCTGACTTGTATGTCCACTTGGAAATGAATGTCCACCCGCCCTTTCCCCGACTATACGTATATCCTTAAGATTAATATAGGGCCTCCTGCGTCGTATTAATATTTTCATGAACTCCACAACAAGCCACAGAGTCAGGGTACCTAATACAATCTCATACGATAATAATTGGTCTACCCACAAGTAGAATAAAATTGCCATAACAACAGCAAAGATGCCGTGGCCAATCTGAGTCGCACCCAGAATAGTCCAATCAATCCACCGGGGGCGGGCCCCCCTTGTATTTAAAAACATGAATACCCATACATCAATACGTTGACCTTTTCTCCAAATCAGAGATAACGCTACAGCACAAAATATCAGAACAAGACTTACCAATCCCTTACGGGCCATTAATTGATTCCAGAAGCGATTCAACATATCGTCCGGGATAAGCACAAAAGCCACTATTAATGAAATAGTAATGAGTATAACCCAGTAGAAACAATTAATTCGGCTTACCCAATTAATTAGTTTTTTCCATATCCAATGAATCTGAAGTTCGGGTAGTCTGATTTCCTCCACTGCTTTAATTTCTTTGTGTTTCATTATTCTCCCCCAACTTTACATCAGCCTCTTTTGGCCCTGTCATTATAGCTAAAGCATGACGGCGTATTCCAATTCTGACTGTGCCTTCTTTACATGCCGAACCATCTATCATGACAGGCATAGGAGGATGTGTTTCTATAACAAGATTTCGTACCTTGTAATGCTTAATGCGTGAGTCCACAGGTATATTTGATTCTGGTTTTTTTAGCATATAGCCCATCATCAAATCAAGCTTCGGAACATCGGCACAAAACAATACATCCAACATTCCATCGGTATAAGCATCATCTGCTCCTACCCTATAATTACGGCCTATATATGGCATATTAGAAACCAGTACAACATGGCCCTCTTCTTGAATTTCATGCTTATTATCAAGCAAAAGGCTGATTTTTGAAGGACTTGATGTGGTAAGAGTTGACAAGAAATCACCAATCCTGGATATATCTCCATGCTGAATCTCATCACCCGATTGAAATAAAGCAGAAAACAAACCTACTGAACATATCTCCAGAAAAGGAATTATATCATTCCCACACGTTACCATCCCGATATCAGCTTTCATGATCTTTCCTGTTCTCAGCAAAGCAATTGCAGAACGAATATCGGAAGGAATACCCAGACTTAATGCCACATTATTCTGTATCCCTGTAGGGATAATGCCGATAACCGCTTTTTTACCGAGCATAGCCCTGGCAACAGCTGATACAGTACCATCTCCTCCACATATCACGAACATACGAATACCTTGTTCAATGGCATCTGAAACTAACCCATCATAATCGGTTTTAGGATCGGTCAAAAATGGCTCGGGGACAAAATTCCATACTTGCAGTTCTTTTATTATATCCATTAACTGTAACGAAGCTTTTTTTGCTGCACCCGAGGCAGGATTAAAAATTAATTTTACTCGTTTTCGGCGTTTATTTGTATATATTGAATTCATACTTATAATCCTGACTTTAAATTATATTCCAGACAATCTTAATATCATTTCCCTTTAATGTTTTTTTATTATTTCAAAAAATTTATTATGAACAAAGCATGAGTGAATTTGTGTAAAGAGGAAATACTTAATTAATAATACAGAAAATTTTAGGAGGGACATTTTATGAAGAAAATTTTAAGTACTAAACTGATAATTTCATTACTAATCTTATTATCTCTAATTATAGCCGGATGTGGGAAAATCACTCCTTCACCCTCACCATCGCCAACAATGAGCAAAACTCCCATTGCTACCACAGGTACCTCCGGAAGCCCAACAGGAAGCCCTATAGGAACGCCGGATCAGGATGTAAAAACAACCCCGTCCATAGTCAATACAAATGAAGCCTTTGAAAAGGCAATAAGTAAAGAAGGTACATGGATTATATGCCTTCTGTCAGATTTATCCTTTGATAAGGATTTAACTCTGGAGGGTGAGTTTAAAAATGGCAAAAAGGATACCGCCGGAAATGATGTAATCCAAAGAAAAATAGCTTTATATGAGCAGGATGAAGACAGAAAAGTAACTGCGAGATATACATTGTCTGCTCCCAAGCTTACTGTTAACAGTCCTGAGGCAAGAATCCAAAGTGGTACCTTTAAAGGAGACCTGTATATTTCTTCTAAGAATTTTCAACTGGTTGATACAACGGTAGAAGGAAATGTATATTTCATTAACGAGGAAGCAAAATCGACCTTTACAATGGACAGTACCAGTAAGGTAACAGGCAAGCAGGAACTTAAAAAA
>CAYUZC010000063.1:4109-9800 GCA_964449525.1 uncultured Ruminiclostridium sp. | reverse complement strand
CTTGTCGCCTGCTTATTGGTCAACTTGAGGATTCCATAACTATTATTGATGAAAAAATGGACAAAATCCAAGAGGATATTACCCTGCTTCAAAGTTATCAGGATGAATTTGTGCGAAGATGCATAAAAAGGGCAGATTCAACCTTGGACATATTAAAGAAATTCCCCGCATTATCCAGAATAGATATAGAGGGAAAGAAGGAAAATATGGTTAAGATGGACTTTTATGATTTTGACGACAAGGAAAAAGTAACCAGAATGGAGAACCATATTAACAGAATCATCCAGGAAATTAGTGAAAACGGAAATGTTGACCGAATCCGTATTGCAAACAAACTTTCTACAAAAGACCTGCTGGCTCAGGTTACCAATATGGAACGAGCAATTGTCAGACTTTATAAGATGGAGAATATTAAGGAGCACAGCCGTTATTTGAAGTGGGAGAACGCAGTAGGCTCGGAAGGCCAGTCCAACGCTCTATACTTTATTTTCGCAGTATGCCTGATTTCCTATATACGCTTGTTATCCGCCAATACATCATCGGCCAGAACAAAAAAGGTAATCATAGCCGATAATCCCTTTGGTGCTACATCTGCGGTATATCTTTGGGAGCCTATGTTCAGCATATTGAAGGCCAACGATGTGCAGCTGATTGCCCCCGGACACAATATTCCCAGAGAACTGACAGCCCAATTTGAAGTGAATTATCTTTTGAATCAGGATATTCTGTCGGATTCAAGGATAAAGGTGGTGGTTAAGGATGTAAGGACGGAAGAGAATCTCGACCGGATGAATTATGAAAAAATAGAGCAAGTCTCATTTATCTGATTAATAGAGGGACGTTTTCCGCTCATATCCGGTGTTCATGTTGTAGTCTGCACAAGCTGTATATCTTTTTTTAATATCCTATGATAAAATTGATTCATAACAATTAACCAATAGAGGAGGTATCATGAAGAATGGATAAGCTTGATATAATCCTTGAAAAATTAGGCGAAATACAGCTTGACATGTCAACATTACAAGCCGATAACATTAAAATACAAACAAAACTAAATACTCATACGGATATCCTCGATATCCATACTAATATGCTTAACAGCTTAACAAATGATGTGAAAGCTATTAGCATAGCAGTTTTGGAGCATGAAAGCATTTTAAAAGTTAAGTAACTATATAACGGCTTTATGATGGGGATATTTAAAGTGATATGTTTTTGATTAATATGTCCTTTAATTTAAGAGTAATTTTTTCATTCTGTTTCACATCCCATATTTATATTAATCCTTAATCAAAATCAAATCGTTATATTCACCTCAAAATCCTTGTGGCAGCGGGGGCAGTTTACGGTATGTCTTCCTTTTCTTAAGGGCAGCCTAAGAATAGCCTTGCAATGAGAACATTTGCGATAACGATGGGTCTTACTTTCCTTAATTCTGCTAATTAATAAGGAAAACTTAGATTTTATCGGATTCCAGACTTTTAAGAACTTTTGGTTCTCAAGTTGTCTTTTATAAATATTCCGTGAGAAGGTTCTGTAAATCATCAGGATAAGAATAGCCCATACTATGATGTCAAGTGCTACCAATCTGATAAAAGCATTAGCAAGCATCAGTACAAAGCAAAGAATAAGCAAAGCATAATACAACTGATCTGAGCCGTACCTGCCGTACATAAAACGAATAAGCTTTTCTCTGAATTTCCCCATATTTCATACTCCTTTGATATGGCTGCCCGCAAAAGATGTGATAAAAAGCCATAAAAGTATTATACCTTTATTTATTACCAAAATGCTAATACTATTACTTCATACTTAAGCTTTTATATAATTTTTTATCAAGTATATACGAATAAGCAGTGTATGAAAAGGTGAAATTAAAATTTGTTATTATGAATAGTTGATTTGCGAGGATACTTTGGAAATTAGCATAAAAAAAAGTAAAAGTTCCAGGATATTAGGCTATATACCGGTGCTTTTTTTACTGTCATTTATATGGTTCATACTCGTTTGTACACTGTTTTGTCGTGCTGAATATTGCAGTTACAAATATTATGATAATCCGGCATGGGGCAATCAGGATACATTTTCTCTTATCATAGATACCACCTTATTATTTGTTTTGGTTATTTTGATTTATAAGATGGGTAGCTGGCTTGACAGGTTTAGTAGAAGGCAGGTATTATTCATAATTGTATATCTTCTGGTATTGACTCAGCTATTATTTATATTTTATTTTCCAGCCAAACAGTTTGCAGATCAGGACATTGTCAACAACATAGCCTACGAGATTATTGAGGGAAATTTTACAGCCTTTCAGAAGAAAGGCTACCTGTATCAGTATCCTAACAATATAGGAATTACGTTGTTTTTATCTGCTATCTACAGATTGTTTCCTGAAACCCTTATAGTCCCTAAGCTTCTGAATGTTGCTTTTTCTACCGTTACCGCTTTATTGGTATTCAGAATATATGAGGAGATATTTTCACCGAAGAAGACAAACAATTATGCATTGCTAATACTTTCAGGTTTTTTTCCACCCATGATTATGTTGAATAACCTTGTATATAATGATATTTATGCCACTACACTGTTCTTGGGATACGTTTTCTATGCCATTAAATTCATAAAGACAAAGAACTCAAATTATCTGGTTCTGGCCGGAATTTTATTAATTATGGGGAATTTCTTAAGACAGGTTGGAGCAGTGTTTCTCTTGGCAATCCTGGCATATTTTATAATTAAAAGGGTTTCCCTGCCAAAATCTCTTGCATTCTTTGGGATAGTTCTCATTCTCTTTAGGATGCCGATGTTTCTCATGAATAACTATCTTATTAAAACCGAAAAGATAACGGAAATAATTGGCACCAACTCAATACCTATCGATATGTGGATTCATATGGGCATGAATGAAGAAAAATTTGGTTATTGGGATGATTCACATTCACTGGATATTTATTCTAACCAGGGGAAGTACGATAAAGAAAAAAGCCGGCAGATGTACAGATTATTAATAAGTAAGAAGCTTAAGGAAAAAGGGTTGTCTAATCTTGCAAAAGTGTATATAAAAAAGAATATATGGCTATGGACTGAGGGAACGTATCAAGCAGAATATTATGGAGTCGGCTCTTGGGGTCATTTATACTCCACAGTCGCAACTGAAAAGCTTGACAGTAGTGTGCTTTTCAGGGATTCAATAAGATGGATATTGCACGTTATAAACACCTTGATGTTTGGATTAATATTTATAGGTCTCTTTGAAAGCATCAGAAACAAGGCTTTATATCCTCTACTGTTGCCGGCAATTATAGTAATAGGGTTTATAGGATTCTATACCGTTTGGGAGATAAAACCACGTTATATCTATCCGATTTATCCCTATCTTATTATCATGGCATATCATGGTCTGAGCGCCATTAAAAACAACATCATGACACTGATAAAGCTTTCAACGAAAAACGATTAACCGAATACATTTAGCTGAACTAATATCATATATATCGCAGTTCCGGCTCCTACACTTAAAAGAGTGTTTTCCTTCCATAGGTGAAGAATTACAACACAAAGGACAGCAATTATTTCAGGAATTCCATAGGGAGTTGAGGTAAATGAAATGTTCCTTAAGCAATAAATCACCAGAAGTGCCATTGCCGCGTAGGGGAGAACCTTTCCAAGGTATAGGACATACTTTGGGGTTTCTTTGTTCTCAGGGAAGATAATAAAGGGAAGAGCGCGAGTAATATGTGTTGCCAGAGCGACAACAGCAACCAATAATAGTGATTGAGTCGTTGTAAGAAACATAGTACTAAAACCCTCCCTCGATATTTTTCTTAAACAGCGTTAAGACTAACACAATAATAGCCATGGCAGGTATAATAAAATTTTCCGGACCGAATATCAGGATACAGAAAACAGAAACAATTACACCTGTAATTGCAGGTATATGCTTCTTTTCAGATTTCCATTGGTTTAAGAAAATTACTACAAACAGGGCAGTCATGACAAAATCAATACCCTTGGTATTAAAGGTAAACAATGAACCAATAAGTCCTCCGATGGCTGATGCAATTACCCAATACATTTGATTAAGAAGGGTTATAAAAAACATGAACAAACCCTTGTCAACCTCTTCGGGAGGCTCGGATGAGCATAGAATAGAATAAGTTTCATCGGTAAGGCCGGCTATCAGATAAGGCTTTAGCTTACCTTGTCCGTCGAAACCTTTTAACATAGAAATTCCGTAGAATAAATGTCGGGCGTTTACCATGAGAGTAATTAAAAATGCATTGAATGGATTAAATGCTAAGGTTAACAAATTAACAGCTACAAACTGCATAGAGCCTGCATAGACAAAGACACTCATTAGAATTGCCCATCCGAAGTGATAACCCTTGCTGTTTAATAGTATCCCGAAAGCTATTCCTAAGAAAAGGTAACCCGTCATAACAGGGATAGTATGAGGAAATGCCGCTTTTAGTGCCTTGAACCTCCGATGCAAAATAGAATTCCCCCCAATTTATGATAATAAAATTAATATTAACTGTTTACTATATACACCAGTAATACGGCCAGAGGTGTACATGCTACATTCTCTCATATAATCTCGATAAATGGAAAGCATTATTCTTCCTCTTGGCCGTACTGCCGTTATCTTTTGATGCCCTAATTAAATGGGAAGCTTGGAAAAAGCAGCTTCATCACCGATAATAGTAATATTATTGTGGAGTTGCAGTATTGAGGCTGGAATTTCAGGCGTTACCGGACCAAAAAATGCTTTTGAAACAACGTCTGCCTTATTTTCACCTGATACCACAAAAAGAATTTTCTTTGCATGCATAATAGTCTTGATGCCCATTGTATATGCCTGCTTCGGAACGTCTTCCTTCTTATCGAAAAACCGTTTATTGGCTTCAATGGTGTTATCGGTAAGATTGGTGCAAGCTACCTCCAGCTCAAATGGGGTACCCGGTTCATTAAAACCTACATGTCCATTATTCCCCATACCGAGTAGCTGCAGATCGATTCCACCAAGGAAATGAAGGATTCTTATGTAATCTGTGATTGCCTTTTCAGAATCCTTTTCTAGTCCGTCGGGTACATATGTATTATCCTTAGAAATATTAATCCCGTTAAACAAATTTTGATTCATAAAATATCTATAGCTCTGAGGATGTTCTCCACCGAGACCTTTATATTCATCAAGGTTGACTGTCTTTACTCTTGAAAAGTCCAAATCTCCTTTTTCGTACCTCTCTTGCAGGTTTTTATATAAACCTATGGGGGTAGAACCTGTCGCCAGGCCAATAACACTGTCAGGTTTAATAATAATTTGAGCAGATATAATATTAGCAGCTTTCCTGCTCATATCCGCATAATCTTTTGCCCTAATAATTTGCATATAAATACCTCCGATACAATTTCTGTTAATTATTTTTTATTATACATCAATATTAAGAGAGTATATATATCAATTTGTTGAGATTTTTAGACTTTGTTTGCCAATGTAAGCCAGGCTATATATAATGTAAATATATTTTTAATAATTTCAAAAGCTATAAAGGGTGAAATATATGGAAATGAGAAATATATCGGATTCAACGGTAGAAATGCGGGAGCTGGTTCTTCCGAATGATGCTAATATTTTGGGAAATCTTTTAGGCGGAAGACTTCTGCATTGGGTTGATGTCGCAGGAG